>JAFSZW010000437.1 GCA_017458865.1 Clostridia bacterium | reverse complement strand
GCACAACTGCTATGAATTCGGTCTGTGCCTTACCGGTTCCGGGCAGATTCATATCGGGGAACGGATCTATCCCTTTGCCCGCTCGACGATGGTTGCGGTAC
This sequence comes from Clostridia bacterium, assembly GCA_017458865.1. Classification (GTDB taxonomy): domain Bacteria; phylum Bacillota; class Clostridia; order Christensenellales; family Aristaeellaceae; genus Ventricola. Next base: position 4,369 of record JAFSZW010000437.1, on the reverse strand, counting down.
CGCCAAATGTACGGCACCTCCAGGACAATAACGGGAATGAACCGGTCAGATGGCGCTACCTGCTTTTTGACGGGCAGGCACTTTTGAACGAAACGCCGGACAGGCTGAAACCGGATATCCGGTCAAATCTCGACAGGCTTGCTGGTGGCGTATACTATCCGGCAGAGCTGTGCGATGAGATGACGGTCCGGCATGTGGAACGGCTTTTTCGAATCTGCCGCAGGGGAAGGCAGATGAATGGACCGGAGGCAGATGCGCTGCTCCGGCTCCTTCTGGCCTGGGCAGCCCATACGGAGGAGGTCAAGCTGCCACTGACGGCGGAAACGAATCTTGAGGTCTTTGGCGCATCTGCCGTGCAGCCGGCTCTCGAGTATATCACGACAAATTATCACAACGAGATAAGGGTTGCACAGCTTGCGGCCGCCTGCGCGATGAGTGAGAGCTATTTCAGACGCATATTCGATGAGAACATGCAGATGAGTCCCATGGAATATGTAAACCGCTTCCGGATGAACCGCGCGATTTATATGCTCAAGAATACGAACGCACAGGTATCTGCCATCGCTGAGCAGATCGGATATGCCTCCATTACCACGTTTAACCGCAATTTCAGAAAGTATATGGGCATGACAGCTCAGGACTGGCGGAAAAGAGTCAATGAGACAGGGAACTGGAACATACTGAATATGTAAAAGACTGATATTCGCTCAACAAAGGCATGCTTTTATGGCGTGCCTTTTGTTAAGTGTGCACAAAAAAATCAAACGCAAGCCAAATTGAAAATGCACATTAAAGGATTGAAAATGACTATTATATGAATCCTCAATTTGTTATAATGGGTATGAACTGTCGGCATTCCGACAAAATTTTAAGGAGGTAACGTTATGAAGAAGTTACTCGCACTGGTTCTGGCACTGACCATGATCCTGACCATTTCTGCCTGTGCTCTGGCAACAGAGGACGATGGAAAGCTCACGATCTGGACCTGGGACCCCACCTTTAACATTGCATCAATGAACATTGCAAAGGAAATGTATCAGAAGGATCATCCGGACGTAGAGATCGAGATCCAGGAAGTGCTTTCCGAAGATATCGAGACCAACGTGACGATCGCCGCATCCTCTGGCGACCTGTCCACGCTGCCGGACATCCTGCTCGTGCAGGACAACTCCTTCCAGAAGTTCGCAACGAACTATCCTGAGGTCTACATGGACATCACCGATGTCTATGATTTCGATGGATTCGGCGAGGCGAAGGTTGCCTATTCCGTGCTCGACGGCCGTCACTATGGCATCCCGTTCGATGCCGGCACCGTTGTTGGCGCTTATCGTACCGATTACCTCGAGCAGGCCGGATATACTATTGCTGACCTCACTGACATCACATGGGAAAAGCTGATTGAGATCGGCAAGGTTGTCAAGGAAAAGACCGGCTATCCGATGTTCTCCGGCCAGGCTGGTTCTGTTGACTCCATCCTTATCATGCTCCAGTCCTGCGGCGCTTCCATGTTCAACGAGGATGGCTCCGTCAACCTCAAGAACAACGATCCCCTCAAGAAGATCATTGACGTTTACAGCACCATGGTCAAGGAAGGCATCTACCTTGAGGTGAACAGCTGGGATGAGTACATCGGCACGCTGTCCAACGGTTCTGTCGTCGGCACCTTCAATGGTTGCTGGATCCTCGCGACCATCATGTCCCTGTCTGATCAGGCCGGCAAGTGGGATATCACCAATATGCCTGCTCTGAGCGATGTTGAGGGCGCAACCAACTACTCCAACAACGGCGGTTCTTCCTGGGCCATCATCAATGGCAAGGACACCGAACTGGCACTTGATTTCATGCAGGTCTATCGCAACGTTGATTTCTATAATGCCATCCTGCCGACCACCTCTGCCATCGCGACCTTCGCACCGGCAAAGGATGCTCCGGCTTACGCCGCTCCGAACGAGTTCTTCAACGGCACGCCGATCTTCGCGACCATCGTAGAGTACACCACGCATGTTCCGTCCAACATCACCGGCGCTTACTACTATGATGCCCGTACCGCTGTTTCCACGGCTGTCACCAATGCACTGAACGGCGCTGACATCGAGTCCGAGCTGGCCAATGCTGAGGATACCGTGAACTTCGCAATGGGATTCTGATCCATTTCTTAAGTTAACAAGCGCTGCCGTTTAGGATTTTCCCAAACGGCAGTGCTCATTTGATGGGCTTTTATGAAAAAACAGGACGGCATATGCAGCACCTGCAGACGAATCGTCGGCATTGGCAGCATATGCCGCCTAATATCAGAGGAGTGATCCTATGACAAAATCCGCAGGGCAGCCAAAGTCACATCGGCTGTCAATGCATCAGCGTCAGAATCTGACCGGCTGGATTTTTCTTCTGCCGGCGACCATTCTGATTTTCTGGCTCAGCTTTTATCCGATGTTCAGGGCGTTTATCATCTCCATGATGAAAGGCAAGCCGACTGCACTGTCATTTGCGGATCCGCTGTTCAGGAACTATCAGCGGATGCCTCAGGACAAGGTGTTCATGCAGTCTCTGGCCAATACCTTTACCTACCTGATCATTCAGGTGCCGATCATGCTTGTACTGGCGATGATTTTTGCATCCCTGCTCAACCAGCATGACCTCAAGTTCAAGGGCCTGTTCCGCACCTGTATCTTCCTGCCGTGCGCAACGGCACTGGTTTCCTATTCCATCATTTTCCGTACGCTGTTCGCTTATGACGGCATGATTAATGCCCTTCTCATGAATATCGGTATTCTCAAGGAGCCGGTCAACTGGCTGAACAGTCCGAATACGGCGAAAGCGGTTATTATCATTGCACTTGTCTGGCGCTGGACAGGCTATAATATGGTATTCTATCTGGCGGCCATGCAGTCCATTGACTACTCGGTATATGAGTCCGCGCGCATTGACGGTGCCAGTGCGGCGACACAGCTGTTCAGGATTACGATTCCGCTGCTCAAGCCGATCATCCTGGTTACAGCGATCATGTCGACAAACGGTACACTGCAATTGTACGATGAGTCGGTCAACCTGACACAGGGCGGACCGGCAAACGCGACCATTACCATGTCGCATTACATTTACAACACGACATTCATTTCGAATCCGAACTTCGGATATGCCGCTGCCATGTCGTTCGTGGTGCTCATCCTGGTGGCCATCCTGTCCGTGATTCAGCTGAAAGTGGGTGACAAGCGGTGAGAGAAGGCGCTTTTAAAAAGTACGCAAGGCGCACGCTGATGTACCTGTTTCTCATCATCGTGTCGCTGATCTCCATATTCCCGATTTACTGGTGCTTCATTTCCGCGTTTAACACCACTCAGGAGATTCTCGGCGGAAAGCTGCTGCCCGGCTCCCATCTGATGGAAAACATCAACAATCTGATGGCCCAGGCGGACGTCCTTACGGCGTTTAAGAATTCAGTCGTGAATACACTGGTTGTGCTGGTTCTCTCCCTCAGCGTGTGTTCCATTGCCGGTTACGGCTTTGAGATCTATCACGACAAGGCGAAAGACCGCGTCATGGGTCTTCTGATGCTCTCCATGATGGTGCCTTTCGTGGCAATCCTCGTTCCCATGTTCCAGATGTTCTCCAACATGGGTCTCATGAACAAGACCATGGGTTTCGTGCTGCCAAGCATTTCCACACCGTTCCTGATCATGCTGTTCCGCAACAATGCAAGAACGTTCCCGAAGGAAATCATTGAGGCAGCCCGGATGGACGGCGTCGGTGAGCTCAAGATTTTCCTCACCATGTTCGTGCCGACCATGCGTCCGACATATGCGGCTGCTGCAACCATCACGTTCATGAACACATGGAATGCATACCTGTGGCCGCGCGTTATCTTCAAAGTCAACTCTGCCATCACCATGCCGATGCTTGTTTCCAACCTGATGGGCGGATATGTCATCGACTACGGCGTTGTTATGGCCGGTGTTACCATTTGCACACTGCCGACAGTTATCATCTTCTTCATTCTGCAGAAGAGCTTTACTGAGGCAATTGCAGGCTCGGTCAAGTAATGGAGGACAGCATGATGTTTGATGCATCACGGATTCGTGATCCCGGCTTTTTTGCGGAGAACCGTGAGAAGGCACATTCCGACCACGTTTCCTTTGCCAGTCCTGAGGAGCTTGAAAACGGGGAAAGCAGCCTGCGCTGCTCACTGAACGGCGTATGGAAATTCCACTGCGCAATCAACGAAGGACAGATCATTCCCGGCTTTGAAGCGGCGGATTTTGACTGCCGCGCATGGCAGGATATTCCTGTTCCGGCCCATATCCAGATGGAAGGGTACGGCGTTCCGCAGTACTGCAATGTCCAGTATCCCTGGGACGGCGCGGAAGAGGTT
>JAFSZW010000436.1 GCA_017458865.1 Clostridia bacterium | reverse complement strand
GTACAATACATCTTTTTGACTCGAATTTATTATGTGCTGGTCTAGTCATTTTGCTCGTTCGACACATTGATTCGATGAGCCTCTTTGACAAAAGATCTGCAAAAAACGAAACAGTGTTCTCAAGACGATTCTATGGAATTTGAATTCGTTGTTCAGCTAATCATAACTGCCTTTAATTACGGTATCTATTTCGAATAAAGGCGTTCTGTCTCAGACAATATATTTGATTCCGGTCCATATTATGATATGTTTTACCGCAGGCGATAAGAGGATCAGGCGGATGCTCTGGTGAAAGAGAGATCGGTCACTCCAGACTCAAGAATCGGACGAATGTCTGAGGTAGGGTTCAGCCAGCTGAGCTGTTCTTCGGGAGTCAGGATAAGCGGCATCCGGTCATGAATTTCGAGAAAAGGCTCAGCGGCATTGCGGGTCAGGATGACAAAGTCTGCATACCGTGTACCGGGATCCAGCCGGTAAAGACCCGCAAAGAACATGAGGGGAGCAGAGGCTGATTCGAACTGATAGGGGATACGCTGTTTCCCGACATGCTGCCATTCCGTATAATGGCTTGCAGGAATCAGGCACCGGCGCTCACGGGTGAGTGGTCTGAAGAGCGGTTTTTCTGTCACGCTTTCCGACCGTGCATTGATCACCATACTCTGATTCAGTTTGAATCCGAATCGCATGAGGAAATAGCCGGGCTGCCCCTGACGATCTCTGCAGCGAACCGGTGCCAGATTCGTAGGTACGACAAGGCCGCCTACAGGCGTGTCGAAATCAAGCGAGTTTTTGTAACGACGTTCAACCTCTTCCGCGATGGAGCTGTTCTCGTGCTCTTCTATTCGGACAAAGTATCTTGCACACATATGCGGTGTGTTCCTTTCCATGAATATGGTTTTCCTCAATATGACCTGCAGAGGCTGCCCTCTGTCTTTGGAAGCGCATCGGGCTGCAGGGCAGGCGCTTATTCGCTGCATATTTGGGTATCTGATGCAATGAATGCGACTGAAAAGTCGGACAGATAGCCTGGAAACAGCAGGAAAGATGGGAGCTCCCACTGGGCCCAGAAAACGCAAAAAACTGAGGCGTTCTCGGAATTAATCCGCAGCCATTCAGGGAAATGGTTGCCCCAGGTAATTGTATCATCTGACAGGGTGAAATTCAATTTCAGAGAGCGGCTCCATGTCGTTCGAGAATACATGAAAATCTGAAACTGCGGACACATGAAAAGGAGATTCATGGCGCGTTTCCCAGATGCAAAGAGGAAATGATAAACCGCGGAGAGATACGCTGTTCTGGGACGTCATAGCATATCCAGGACAAATTCACGGAAAAATGAGAGTGTGTGGGATAAATGACGGTCAGAGCTGCGTCATTATATGGGGGTTAACTTCAAAGCAGCACTTTGCCGGATATCGGTTGCGAGGGGGAGCTGGATGCGGTTTTGCTGTTTTTTGAGGGAAATTTCAGAGAAAATGTGCAGACAGAGGGAAAACTTTAAAAAAAGCTGTTGACGTAAATGGAAAGATTACTTATTATATGAAAGAATGCGGTCGAATCATTCGATCAGTTATGGAGGTGTTTCTTTTGCAATTTGGGAAAAGACTTTGCATTGCCCTTTTTGCCATGCTACTTCTAATTTCCTGCGCATGCGCGGAATCCTTTGTTGAAATTCCAGCCACCGGTCTCACGGTCAGCCAGAGAATTTCTGTAACGCTTCCCGGCGAGAATCCGGACGTCCCCGGCATCAACCCCCTGACCGGCGAGAGCTGGACCGGTGTTTATCGTCCGATCCTTGTCAGCACGGACAACCATCCTGACGCGCTGCCGCACTGGGGTGTTTCCTCTGCAGATATCCTGTATGAGTTCCCGATCCAGATGGACGGATCTACCCGTCTTATCGCATTGTATATGGGCGAGAAGCCGACGTATGCCGGCCCGGTCCGTTCCGGTCGTGTTATCATGGCTAAGCTCCGCGAGATGTGGGGCGGCGCATGGGTGTTCTATGGCTGGCAGAACAGCTTTGGAACGAGCGAAAACCCGGCGGTTGACGTCGTTGACTTTGCTACCATGATGCATAAGGATGCCCGCCAGAAAGGCCGTTGGGTGTTCCCGTTTGTTGAGGGCATGGAGCAGAACTACGGCAAGTTTTTCCATCGTGAGAACTCCGGCGGACACGTGAACCCCCACAACGTGCAGGTTGATATGCGCGCGATTGACAGCCTGTTTACCTATGAACCTCAGAAACATCCGTTCAAGTTCACTGAGGAAGGCCTTGACTACGGCGCAGACGTATCCTCTGTTACGGTTAATTACAAGACCACCAAGCCCACATACATTACCGGATTCCAGTATAATCCGCTTTCCGGCAAGTATATGCGTACAGCCAATGGCGGTGCTTATTACGATGAGCTGAACGGCGTGACATGCGAGTATGCAAACGTCATCATCGTCAGGACCAATATTACAAACCAGAACAATAATGCTGCCCGCGTGGTCATCCAGACATTTGGACAGGGTGCATGCGAGATTTTCCAGAACGGCAAGTATGTCCGCGGTACATGGGTACAGAGTGATAATACCCAGAGCGCGAATGAGTACAACTCCATTCCTTACCGCATGATCTTCTTCGATCCGTACGGCAATGAGCTTGCAATGCTGCCTGGCAAGACGGCGATCCTGTTTGTCAATGTGGATCAGCCGGTTGTTGTCCAGACAACGACCAGCATTACCGGTGCCAAGGTTGTTGGAACCCCGGCGGCTACTGCTACCCCGGCCCCGACCCGTACACCGAAGCCGACCCGTACACCGAAGCCGAATAAGCCGGCTACCGGCAATACCAATCTCCAGACAGATAATGACGGAGATACCGTACAAACCTTTGGCCTGTAATAAAGGAGCTGCTGCATGAAAAATGCAGCAGCTTTTCCTTTGATATTGAGTGTGTAATTGCCTCAGTCAATGCGGACGGAGATGGTTAGCAGGTCCTCGTCTTTTGAACTCAGACCGGCCAAAATCTGGAATTCACCGGGCTCCACTACATGTTCACACCTGGTGTTGACCAGGGCAAAGTCAGCATCCGAGAGCTCGAATCGGACAGTTTGGGTCTGACCGGGTTCGATTGTCACACGCGAGAAGTGAATCAGGCGCTTGACGGGGGTCAGGATGGAGGAGACAACGTCGCGCTGATACAGCTGGATAACCGTGCTTCCGGCATAATTGCCGGTATTTTCAATGGCAACAGATGCGGTGCGGCCGACCATATCCACTGTCAGATCTGACAGCCTGAACGAGGTGTAGCTGAGTCCCTCGCCGAATGCAAACAGCGGTGTTTCCGGAAGATCGCAGTACTTGCCGTTGTGCCAGCCAGGCAGATAGTTGTAATAGACAGGCACCTGACCGGAATGGCGCGGGAATGAGATCGGGAGGTGTCCGGCGGGATTGAGATCACCGAAAAGCGCCTCTGCGATGGCCTGGCCGCCGAACATGCCGCCGTTAAACGCGCAGATGACTGCGTTGGAGCCGGCAGCTTCCGGTTCAATGCAAAGCGGCTTTGAGGCGATGAGGACGGTGCAGATGGGCTTTGAAAGCGCTGAAAGACGATGGAAGAGCTCATCCTGACGGCCGGAGAGTGCAAGGTTTGCACGGTCCTTGGATTCGCCAATCTGGTCGATCATGTCGCCGACAGCATAGATGATCGCATCTGCCTGCCGGGCGATTTCAACGGCGGCATCCAGATCATCTGAGGGATCATTGAGCTGAGCGCATCCCTTTGCATAAAGAATGCGGACATTTTTCTTAATGCCGAGGGCCGCAAGGCCTTCCCTGAGCGTGACATAGGGGCGCTCAGGCGTTAAGTGCTTGCTGGCATTCGGATGAGAGAAGTAGGTCCAGTCGCCGTACTGAGCCTGAATGTCGTCTGCATTCGGGCCGATTACGGCAACGGTTTTCACGGACGGGCCGAGCGGGAGCATGCCGTCGTTTTTGAGCAGCGTGATGCTGGCACGGGCGGCTCTGAGCGCGGCATCCTGATGTTCCCTGCAGCCGATGCAGTCCTTGCGGCCTTTCTTTTCGGGCTGATCAAACAGTCCCATCTCGTACTTGATGGTCAGTATGTGCAGAACTGCTTTATCCACGACACTGATGTCAGCCTGACCGGACGCGAGTGCGTTCAGCATGGCGCTATAGAACTCAAGTGAGGTCATGATCATGTCGTTTCCGGCCAGTGCGGCAGAAACAGCGGCATCTTCAATTGTCTCTTTGACATGCTGACGTGTGACGAGGCTGCGCGCATTGTCCCAGTCAGTGACAACAAAGCCGTTGAATCCGAGCTCATCCCTGAGGATGTCGTGCATGATCCTGCGGTTAATTGTCAGCGGCAGGCCGTCAATGGAACCATAGGCAGTCATGATGGTGGCGCAACCGGCCTCGACGACTTTGGCAAAGGGCGGCAGGAATACCTCCCGGATCTTGCGCTCCGTGACCTCTGTATCGCAGGCGTCTCTGGCGCCAACGGCCTCACCGTACCCAAGATAGTGCTTTGCACAGGCGAGGATGTGCTCATCATCTGCCAGGTTTTCGCCCTGGTAACCCTTTACGATTGCAGCACCGAGTTCACCGGCGAGCATGGGATCCTCGCCAAACGTTTCATCGACACGACCCCAGCGGGTATCACGGCCAAGGCAGAGAACAGGCGAGAAGGTCCAGTGCAGACCGTCTGTGGCGACTTCTCTTGCGGTAACCTCGCCCATCTCCCGGAGGATTTCGGGTTCCCAGCTGCAGGCAGCCGTCAGCTGAGACGGGAAAATGGTCGCGTGCGGATTCAGCCCATGCCCATGAATGGCATCTATGCCGAAGATGACCGGGATGCCGAGACGGGTTTTAAGGGCGGTCTGCTGCAGTTCACGGGCATTGTCGCCGAGAACATGCAGAAAGGAGCCAGCACCCAGGGATGCCCAGTGCAGGGCCTCCTCGCGGCCAACAATGGTATAGGGAACCTGAATCATCTGGGCAACCTTTTCCTCTGTGGTCATTTTACCCAGTAGTTCGGATGCTTTCTGCATCGCTTCCTGTCGTGTCATGTGTTGCCTCCTCTAATGAAGTACAGGGGGAATGATGAACGCAGCACGGCGTATCCGGCTGCAGGATGAGCTATTTGAGCATCCGACGGAAATCATCCGCCTGGATATCCGACATTGCCCGGTGAAGGGTCTCACAGATATGTGTGAGGGATTCCTCGGGTGTACGGCCGTCGGTCTTATCGAGATAGTCTTCGCCGAACCACTTTTCCGGAAAGGTCAGGAAGGCATTGCCCCAGCCGTATGGTTTGCCGGATTTGGTCAGGTCATACACGAAATCCTGGTTAATGACAAATGTCTGCATCTCAAGCCGGGTCAGACTCGTCTCGTAGCCTTTGGTAAAACCGCAGCTGCGCCTGGCAACCCTGGAGAGTACCGGGATGTGCGATTCAAGGTATTCCATTAGCAGTCTGTCCCGGTAGGGGACGAGTCCGTCCTCAATGCGTCCCTCAAAGTCGTATCCGTCCCGGCGGTAATTTGCCAGGTCGGGAAACAGGGAAAGGCTGACCCATGCGTTGCCGTTTCTGACCAGCTTGCTGTAGACGCAGCTTTTGTTTGCAGCAAGCTGTCCTTTCCATTCCCAGGGCCCGTTTTCACTGGTGAACCATACAGCGGGGTCTATGTGCTCCTCAAGGGACCAGCCGGGAATGCTGTTTTTGAAAAACGGGAGGATGCCCATTTCATTGACAAGCTCAAGGAGCATTTCCCGAGTGCGGACCGGTTCGGTCATAGGTATATCCTCCACAAAGCAGAGTATTGTCCCGGCAGAGGCCGGGCAGTGAGTGATCCGGGCACAGTCTGTGCCGAAGAAAGGAATTTGAGATGATTATAAAAGCCAGCAGGGAACACATTGATGCGATCGCGGCTATCTATGAGTCGATACACGACATGGAGGAGGCCGGCAGGGCGGAGATCGGGTGGATTCGCACCATTTATCCAACCCGGGAGACGGCTGTTGCCGCGCTTGCGCGCGGGGATCTGTTTGTGCAGGTGGACGGCGGAACGGTCGTCGGTGCTGCAATCATCAACCAGATTCAGCCGGACAGTTACCGGGACGGGAAATGGACCGTGCCTGCAGATGATGCGAGAATCATGGTCCTCCATACGCTGGTTACGGACCCGCAGCATATGGGGCATGGGCATGGCCGGGCGTTTGTCGCCTTCTATGAACAGTATGCAATGGAACACGGCTGCCCGGTACTCCGCATGGACACAAACGCCAGAAACCGGACAGCGAGGCGGATGTATGCGGGACTGGGCTATACAGAGGTCGATATCGTACCCTGTGCGTTTAACGGGATTCCGGATGTGCAGCTGGTGCTCCTTCAGAAGGTGCTTGAACTGCAGAACGAGGAGATGGTCAGGCCGTCTTCTCAGGTGTCAGGATAAACGGCTCGTAGCGCCTGCCAACGAGGTTGAGCAGATGGATGGCGTCACGCTCTGACTGGAATCCATGCTCCAGCATGATTTCGCAGGGGCTCAGGCGGTGGCCATTCTCCTGCATGATGCTGAGGAGCTTTTCCTTTGCATGGGCAACGGTTGCGTTTGCGGAATAGATGTAAACGCCGTGCGCATCCGGTGCGCTGACCTGGATACGCGAAACAGACCTGAGATTGTGACGCAGGATAATGGAATCTATTTCAGCATGCAGTGCCGGGTTTTCAAGCTCTCTGT
>JAFSZW010000435.1 GCA_017458865.1 Clostridia bacterium | reverse complement strand
CTGATCCTTCTTTGACACGGCACGCATGGCGGCGGTGACAGGCACCCCTGCCGGCAGGTGATACTCCTGCCGGAACGCATCGTCCTTCGCCTGACGGCCGGATGAGTAGGATATGCGGAAACTTGTTTCCTGATTTATATATGATCACCTTGCTCTCTGTTTGTCTGAGGATGATTTCACCAGCATGATAACAGCAATCAGGATCACCAGCAGACAGATTACTGCGCCGACCGTGCCGTTCATGTTTCTGGCAAAACCAGGACTGTCTGCACCGAAGCGGTTGATCATAGCTACCTGAAGCGCCAGGATGGACATCAGTGCCTGGGCGAAGGAGACGCACCGCGCCGCAGCGAGAATACGATTTTCATGGCTGCGCTTCCAGATAAGGGATACTGCTGCCGTGATCATTTTTCCAAAGGAATAGGCCGCAAAGGCATAGATCAGGAGACCCGGATAATCGTAGGTTTCCCTGCTGACAAAAGTCTGGCCAATAATCCCGGTCATGATAACGGTCAGTCCCAGCAGCAGCCAGGCAGTGTGTCGGTATGCTCTGCACATAGCGGATGGATCTTCCTTTTTCAATTGCCGAATCAGCAGGAAGCGCATGATGGCCAGCATGCCATAGTATCCCCCCAGGCCGATCATCCAGAAGGAGTGAAACCAGATGCCGGCAATCAGTTTGAAAAGAGCATATAGCAGGTTGAACGCCAAAGAGGCATTGAGAACAAGCGGCGCACGCTCGTCATAGCTGCTGATCATCAGCAGCACCCTGTCTCTCCATTCATTCTGCGGCATAGCTGTCTCTCCTGATCCGCACCGTGAAGGTGCTGCCTCTGCCCGGCTCACTGTCCACCTCGATCTCACCACCGGACAAGTCCACAATCCTCCGGACCATGGCCAGCCCCAGTCCGTTGCCCTCCGTGGCGTGGGATGTGTCGCCCTGGTAAAACTTCTCGAAGATATGGCGTCCGGTCTTTTCATCCATGCCGCAGCCTGTATCACTGACAGCAGTTTGGATCCAGTCGTCATCCGGCCATGCGGTCACGGTGATTCTTCCCCCGGTGTCCGTGAATTTGACCGCGTTGGACATCAGATTGTTCCACACAATTTCCATCAGCTCCGGATCAGCAGAAACGATCAGATTCTCCGCAATGTCCGCTTCCATTTCAATCCCATGGCTTTCGCACAGTTCGACAAAGGCCGCCATACACTCAGCCAGCTGTACTCCCAGATCATACGTCGCGGCAGAGATCAGGGTCTGATGCTCCAGCTTGTTGAGCTTGAGGATATTGGACATGAGGGAGGTGGTCCTGTCAACTGCCCGGCAGATGCCTTCCACATATTCCAGCCGCTCTTCTTGCGTGACTGACGGGTTCTTCAGCAGTACAGCATAATTACGTACCACAGCCAGGGGCGTTTTGAGCTCATGAGAGACACTGGCAAGAAAGTCGGTCCGCAGGGTTTGCATGCCCGAGAGTTCCTCCGCCATCTTGTTGAAATCCCGGGCAATCTCGTTATAATCCGCGCTGGCAGCCAAAAGATCGCTGGTGTCGATGCGGGCCGTCAGATCCCCGGCTGCCATGCGGGCCGTAGCCTCCCGGATGCGCCGGACAACCCTGTCCGTTGTGAAGCGCCGAAGCAGCCACTCAATCAGACAGCAGATCAGGCTCAGCAGCAGCACATTGCCGAACACCAGCGGCGCATTCTGTCGGATCAATGACTCCTCCAGACGCATAGAGTGGAAAAACAGCCGGAAGGATACGGTCACCACAAAAGCGATGAGCACAAAGAGCGTCACATAGCGCCAGATAAGAAACAGCCGATGCTCGTTCTTTTTCATTTCGGCACCACCTTGTAGCCCAGTCCGCGCACGGTAGCAATCTCAAAGGCGTCCGTACCGGAGAACTTCTCCCGCAGTTTGGTCATATACACGTCCACCGTCCTCAGAGTGGAGGAAGAATCAAGATCCCAGAACTCATCCATCAGCTGAGCCCGGGTGAAGGTCTTTCTCGGGTAGGAAAGGAGCTTGTACAGGATATTGAATTCCCGGGTGGTCAGATTGACATTCTCACCCTTCACGGTACAGGAACGCTCATCGGCATCCATCAGCACGTCGCCCACCTCCAGCCTGTGGCTGTTGGATATCCGGGCCCGGCGAAGCAGCGCGCCGACCCGCAGTACCAGCTCCTCCAGGTCAACAGGTTTCACCATGTAATCATCTACGCCGATCTGAAAACCCTGTCTCTTTGCGGCAAAATCATCCCGGGCGGTCATGAAAAGTATGGGAATCTCCCGACTGTTCTCCCGTACCGCGGTGGCAAATGCAAAGCCGTCCATCCCCGGCATCATGATATCGGAAACAATCAGGTCAAACAGATTGTTGTACAGGGTGTTGAACGCTTCGTTGGCGTCCGTACAGCCTGTGACAGCATAGCCGCTCTGCGTCAGATATCTGCACACCTGAGCGTTCAGTTCCCGATCGTCTTCTACGACAAGAATCCGAAACATGGTGCACCTCCTTCGTCGGTCCTGCATGATGATACCATACCTTCTGTTAATGTTATGTTAACGACAGGCGCATACACGGAAAAACGGCTCTCTATTAACCGAAGTTTAACACAAGGCCTGCTATACTGGCAGTGCTGCCGGAAAAAGCATTCATACCATCCATAGCGGCACGCAGACTTGAGGAGGTACCGCACAATGAAAAACCCGAACAAGAAACGTCATCCTTTTCGCACCGTATTGATTGTCCTGCTTGGCATTGTCGTGTTCTGCGCTGTCGCTGCCGTGATCGGCCTGAGCAGATCCGGCGCAGGCAGGATCCGGGAATATAAATATGTAGAAGGCAGTCGGCTTATAGAGGATACAGCGGATCAGGGCGTTGGCCGCGTGGAGGTGTTCACTTTGAAACTGGACAGAAGCATGGCTGTGCAGCGGGCCTCCTACAGCTTTTCCGGACGGGTGCTGGTTGTAACCCGAGACGGCACCCAGACGGTGATCAGCTCGGTCAACGACGATGGCACAGACCTTACGGAAATCTACCGCGGCACATCCAGAGGCGGCAGCCGCCTGCTTCCCTTCTGGGATAACACGCGCATCCTTATGGGCGACAGCATACTGGAATGCCCTGATGGATATACACTCGACAATTGCCCGACAGATGCTGGCAAAATG
>JAFSZW010000434.1 GCA_017458865.1 Clostridia bacterium | reverse complement strand
CTGGTCAAAATCCGGGAGCATCTCATATTGCCCCACTTCAAAGGAAATGACCGGCTGATCCGTTTCCCTTCGAATGCGCCGGACTGTTTCATCATAACTGAACGTACCGGGGCAGGTCTCATTGAGCGGACCTGTCATGCCTGAATTTGTTGCACGCAGCGCCGCGTCATAAAAGGCGCAGGACATGAAAAAGTCGCTGGCAGAATCACAGCCTTTAACGCCATAGAAGTTGTTTGAACCGGAGGCGTACAGTCTCGTCGGATCAAACGCTCTTGCCCTGTTCAGTAACTCACTTACGAATGCCTCGCAGTCATCGCTGTAATGCAGTTCGTTCCCAAGCGTCAGCATGACAAAGGACGGATGATTGGCAAGCATCCTGAGCGTTTCCATGAGTTCCCGTAAATAGTATTTCCTGCTTTCCGGCGTAGAAAATGCGCTGCGAGGATCCCAGTGAGAGAGCTCCGGCTGCAGGAGCAGGCCCAGTTCATCTGCCGCGGTAAACGCCGCCTCCGGTGGCACATGGGAATGGAAGCGGAGGCAGTTGATTCCGCAGTCCATGTACTGACGGAGAATCCGTGTCCATTCAGGGATTGTCATGGGCGGATAGCCGGTTTCCGGAAAGATGGCACAGTTTGTGTCACCCATCAGGAATACCGGAATACCATTGAGCATGAAACGCCCGTTCATTGCAGAAAAGGTTCTCAAGCCGAAACTGACCTGAACGGCGTCCATTCCGTCCGGGGTGACGCGGAGGCTGAGCAGCTGTCCGCCGCCTGAGCCAATATCCCATCGCGGCACATCTGGCGAAACCGGAATTGGGCCTGTCATGATCTCGGTCAGACTGGCAGATGAAACCGAGGCATCCAGCCTTGCCGGGCACTGAAGCGGTTCCCCTTCGATCAGGATTGTCCCCGCCCATGCCCCGTCTGTTGAGAGCGTGATTCGAAGAGAGATGCTGTCTTTGCCCGGGTAAACGCCGACATGGTGGACAAAGCACGGCGATGTGTCATAGAGGCGAAAGCGTCCGAGGATCCCGTTCCAGTTGGTCTGCGTCTCATCGGACGCGGCGCTTGAGTACCGGATGGCATCGCCTGGCAGACCGGTATAGGTATTATCGCTGATAAAGGTGATGGTGTCATTGCCGGTCAATGCATCCGTCACCTCGAACAGCCACGGCGTTGAGAGCGTGCCAGGCACAAAGGGATGAATGCGTGTCCCGTTGACGATGAGCTCAAGCATGCGGGCGCGCTCTGCCTCAATAAAGTACCGCTTGCCCGGCAGTACATGGATGCTGATATGCCTGGTCAGGGACACCTGCCCTTCATATCGGAATTGCCGGGTCAGGCGTGTCAGAATCAGTCCGGCAGTGCCATCCTCTGTTGGGATCGCGGCATCCGGATGCCAGGGCGCGGTGATTCTGTCTGCATAGCCGATATGGTTTTCATCCAGCGTGCCCGGCAGATACACATAGCCGGTTTCGCCGTCTATATCGCACAGCCAGATGCCGGACAGATCAGTCATGGCGGTCTCCCTTCTGCCCAATTCAGGCAAGACTTTCAGTCTGAAACAAAACAGACCGTCAGTCGTCAAATATTTCCGTCTTCATGACCATGCCCTCCATTTCGTCTATGCGGCGGTCATGGTAGTAGTAGAGCTTGTCCTTTTCGGTTATGGGCCGATAGACTTTGCAGGGATTGCCAAATGCCACAACATTGGCGGGAATATCCTTGGTGACGATGCTGCCGGCGCCGATGACCGCGTTATCGCCAATGGTGACACCGGGCATAATGACGGTATTGGAGCCGATCCATGCGCCGTTTCCGATGTGGACCGGGAAGCTGTACATGGCGCCGGTTGCGCGAAGTTCGGGATCCACAGGGTGTCCGGTTGTGCTGATCGTGACGTTTGGTCCAAAGAGGACGCCGTCGCCGATCCAGATCTCGGAATCATCCACAAAGAATGTGTTTGAGTTGAAATAGCAGAAATCGCCGATATGCACGGTTTTGCCGCGCATGATGGTGATCGGCTGCTGGATGATGGTATGGCTGCCGATGTCACCGAAGATCTGCGGCAGCAGTGCCTTCCGCTTTTCCTCCTCAGAGGGTCTCGAGTGGTTGAAGTCGTACATCAGGTCCTTGGCCCGCGCCTGTTCCTCAAAGTAGGCACCGGTATCGTACCACAGATAGCCTTTGGCCATGCGTTAGTCCTGTGTCATAATGATCTCCTTCTGGTTGAATCTGCCGGCTCAGGCTTTACCTGATGGCGCAGCAAAGTGTTTCTTGTAATGCTTTTTCCGGAACTGCGACGGGCTCTCGCCGGCTACTTCCCGGAAGGTGCGCGAAAAGTGGCTGTCAGATGAAAAGCAGAGGTACTCTGCGATTTCAAGACAGGAAAAGTCCGTATATGTGAGAAGTTTTTTTGCCGTTTCTATGCGCCTGTCCCGGATGTACTCGGATACGGATCTGCCCGTCTCCTTCTGGAAGAGTGTTGATAGATACGACCGGGAAACGGACAGTTCGCCGGCCAGCAGTTCAACCGTCAGCGGTGACTGCAGATGCTGGTCGATATAGTCCATGCAGCGGTGAATCTGCTTTGAGTAAATCTCTGTCCGCTCAAGATGCTGCATGCGGGTCACGTAATCCCTGAACATGGTGTCATGCAGATCAAAGACCGCTTCCTTTGTCTGGCATTTGTCAAGCCGTCGGATGTACAGATCGCTCAGGTTGAACGCTTCCTCGGATGACATTCCGCCCTCAATGCAGAACCGGCAGGCCAGCGTAATGGAGGCGACAAAGAGGTACTGGTAGTTTTTGAGCGGGTCATCTGACAGTGAGCCGGTCGTGGGGCCTTCAAACATGGCCTTGCCGACAGAAATGGCCTCAGGATCTCCCTGCCGGATCAGCTCATACTGATGCATGTCCTCGCTGTAGGAATGATGCCGGTAGTTTTCCTCCCGGTGCGCAAGCGTCAGCCGGGCAAGCGCGGCATCTATCTCCCGATTCACACTCATTATTTTCCCTCCTGAATGCTGTCAAAGCACGCAACAACTTATCCGGAAACCGCGCGGATTCTAAAGACAAAGGCTGCCTCATTGTCTTTGCGGCGTGCGATACTTGAGCTGCTGAAAGCGCATGAATGAATCAGAGACAGTGCATGAACACTGTCTCTTTCATATTCCCTGCTGCCCTGCATCCAGTCTGCCAATGCCGGCAGACTGGATGGCCTCATGATCAGGCGTTCAGCGTTTTGAGCAGTTCATCGAGCTGTTCGTGGGTGAATCCGCCAAAGCTGGTCATCCCGCGCAGCGGCATGTAGGACATCATGGCCATGGTCATATCGTCGGTGACGGCCTCGCTTGCGGCGCTGTCATCATCGGAATCAAAGACCGCAAAGCCCTGTTTCATGGCCTTCTTGAGGGCCTCAGGATTGTGCGTTCTCTGCATGATATCCATGACGATGGAATCCTCGGTAAACGTGGTCGGGATTTCGCGCGTGCCGGTGACATTCACCTTTGCGGTGAGCTCGATATCGCGGCTGCTGCGGCCGATCTGCACCTCGAAAGCACCGGATTCCACGTACCAGTCGTGGATTTCAATGGACCAGTAGGCGAAAGCGCGCTTGTCGAGCTCAAAAGAAACGGTTTTGGTCTCACCGGGTGCAAGCTCGACCTTCTCAAAACCCTTCAGTTCACGGATCGGACGGAATACGCTGCTCTCGGGATCACTGATGTAGAGCTGCACGACTTCCTTGCCGGCGATTTTGCCGGTGTTGGTGACATCCACTGTGACGGTCAGGGTTTCGGTATCCTTAATGGAATCAGCGCTCAGTTTGAGGTTGCTGTAAGCGAAGGTGGTGTAGCTGAGGCCGTGTCCGAACGGATAGAGCACATCCATCTTCTTCTTATCATAATAGCGGTAGCCGACAAAGACACCCTCGTTGTAGACGGCAGTGTTGCCCTCTCCGCCGTAGCTGAGGTAGCACGGCGTGTCCTCAAGCCGGATGGGCAGCGTTTCGGGCAGGCGTCCGCAGGGGTTCACCTCGCCGTAGAGCACGGCACGGTTGGCGGTACCGACGTTCTGGCCGGCCAGATAACCCTCAATGATGCCCTTGACCTTCCCGTTCCACGGCATCTCTACCGGTGAACCGTTGTAGAGCAGCACGACGATGTTCGGGTTGACCTCGGCCAGTTTCTCAATCAGGGCGTTCTGGTTGGCAGGCATCCTCATGTGGCTGCGGTCATACCCCTCGGACTCAAAGCTGTCCGGCAGACCGGCAACAACGACGACCTTTTTGGCTGCCGCTGCGGCTTTCACAGCCTCATCGACAAGCGCTGCATCCTCATCCTCGCTGTCAATATGATAGCCCTGTGCATAGCACACAGTGGCTTTATCTGCCAGCGCATCCATAAGGCTTGTGACCCTGAAGCAGTTGATATGGGAGCTGCCGCCGCCCTGGAACCGCGGCTTCACGGCAAATTCACCGATCACGGCAACGCTGTCCTCGTCTGAAAGCGGCAGGATGCCGTCCTCATTCTTGAGGAGCACGAGGCACTCGGCAGCCAGTCTGCCGGCCAGCTCATGGTCTTTTTCCTTATCCCAGGGCGTATCCGGCCTGCGTTTCCTGAGGTAACGCTCATGCACGGTCAGGATGTGCTCAACGCAAAGGTCCACATACTTCTCATCCAGACG
>JAFSZW010000040.1 GCA_017458865.1 Clostridia bacterium | reverse complement strand
TCGAGTGTCCCTTAACTGTCCCTTATCATATCAAAGGGACACTTGTTTGGCAAGGCTCTCCGTAAAACGGTACCTATAATCCACTGCATGGTGAGATCACCGCGCGCCTCATACTTCGAAAACGCGCCGCGATATGGATGGAACGGCATGTATTCGCTGAGGCGTTCACCGTCCCCATGCCCGCATTCCATACCGACACAGATCATCTTCTTGTCTCATCCGGACAGAAAATCCGCCAGTCCCCAGCTTTTGCCATAGGTTGCGTCCTCATTCCGGTACAGGTTGTGGCCATCAAAGAAGTACATGACCGGATAATGCTCATCTGTATATGCATAGTCATCCGGCAGCCAGATATGCAGCGGGCGGTTTGCGCCTGCTGCATCAAAATAACAGTCCCGTTTTAAAAGCATTTTTCCCCCAACTATGGCCGGCGGCATCAGACTCATCCGGCAGGCCGGCTTTCATTTCAAAGCAGCATCAGTCAAGACGTGCAAAGGTACGCATGGCGCCCTTCACATTCTCTTTCATCTCAGCCCGTGCTGCCATGGACATCGTGGAGAAGAATACCGGCGACTTGTTTTCCTCCATCTTCCGCAGCGCTTCCACTGCCGCTGCGCCGCCTGCCTTATCCATATAGGTAAAGTAGTTGACCTTGCGCACGCCTGCCTCAACCGCGTTATGGAAATCCGCGACGCTGACGCCGGAACCGCCGTGCATGACGACCGGTATGCCGTTCGTCTCCCGGCGCACATTCCTGACAACATCAAAGTCAAGCCTCGGCTTCTTGAGGTAAATACCATGCGTTGTGCCAAAGGAGCATGCCAGTGCATCTATGCCGGACTCGGCGACAAATGCCTTTGCAAGCTTCGGATCCGTGTAAATTTTGGTCTCATCATCCTCGCCTGAACCATCTCCGAGCCCCGATTCCCGGCGGCCCATAGAGCCCAGTTCCGCCTCAACAGAGGCACCCACGGCATGCGCCATTTCAACGGCTTTCTTTGTCACTTCCAGGTTCTGATCATACGGCTGTGTGGAACCGTCATACATAACGCCCGTAAATCCAAGATCCAGCGCCTGTTTGATGTAATCCAGATCCTCACCGTGATCCAGATGCACACACACCGGTACCTTTGCCTCTCTGGCGGCTGTCATCATGACAGGACCAATCAGGCTGAGACGGATCCACGGCTCATGGCACTGGGCAAACTGCAGAATAACCGGCAGCTCCAGTTCCTCCGCCGCGTCAATAATGGCCTCGAGTGCCTCAAGATTCGCCGCATTGAATGCTCCGACTGCGATCTGGCGCTTTTCCGCCTCCGCAAGAATCTCCTTTAACGAAACTAACATGGTTTTTCCTCCTCAATCATTAAACCCCGATATGGACTGCTGTCCCTGCAGTCCAGCCTGCATTTATCCGCTGTTCCAGCGCTTCAAGTGTCATGAGACCGGACAGCAGATCATATGTCGTCACAGCACAGGCACCCTCTGCTGCCGCAAGCGCTGTACATGCAGATGGTTTCCGTCCCGATGCGGCAGCCAGGAGGAATGCTGCAATGCTTGCATCCCCGGCACCCGTCGCATTCTTCACCGTATCCGCAGGGAAACAGGGCTGCAGAATCGTCTGATCTGCCCATGAATCCGCTGCAAGTTCAAGCCGCTTCCCGACCGTTTCCATCTGTGCCCGGCCGGATGTGACCAGCACCATCCCGCTGACGCCGCATTTAAGCAATACTGCTCTGCATCCGAGCGCCAGTGCCTGACGTGCAAGCGGAACAGCATCCATTTCAAGGCTGATCTGTCCATCTCCCGTTACCGGCAAACTGTCCCACTTTCCGCGGTCCAGCATGAACAGCAGTTCTTCGTAGCTTGGCACAAAGAAATCGACATACGGCATCACCGACCTAAGGATCTGCATCCAGTCGGCTCTGCCGGCAGGCCCTGCCGGGTCTACTGCCGCAAGGTCCAGGCTTGTTGCAATGCCCTGTTCCCGCATGCGCCGGAACATTCTGACCAGATATGCGCCATCCTCCTCAAACATGCTTTTCATCAGCGTCGGATAGCCAAAGTGGAACAGTGCAGCATCCCTTAGTGCGCTGTCCGGAATATCCGCGTCCGTAAAGGAATCATTGGCCCCCGGATTGTGTAAAAAGCACCGATCAAGTCCAGGCGGCGCGATGACGATGGTGTAACTTGTTGAACAGTCCGGGTCCTCGAGCAGACCGGATGCGCCATGTTCCTCCACCAGTCCCTTTACCAGTTCGCCAAAGGCATCCCGGCCGATCTTTCCCATGAGCCGCACATCTGCACCGAGCTTTCTGAGGGCAAGACCTGTATTGCCGACGCTGCCCCCCAGATGAACCGATACGCCTTCCGTATTGAACAGACGTCCGGGAATCAGGAACTCAGAAATCGAATGATATGCACGGCCGGGGATCATCGGCGTAATGTCCAGGCAGATATGTCCGGCAGAAATGATGGTTTTCATCTTAAAATCAGCAAGGATACCCCAACCCGCCCGGGTTGAAGAGGACAGCTGTCGTATCTCCCCGCCGTCTCCTTTCGGTTAAATGATGTGCTGCTGACAGTTAACGCTTTGCAGCCCGTTCGACTCCAGATTGCCGAGAAACAGGCTTCTCCTGCGCATAATGATAATCCTCCGGCCATCGAATTGCAAGAGGGAAATCGTGTCCCAGGACCTTCCAGATAACTCACGCAGCCGCTTATGGCCGTGGCCCCATACGCCAGACAGACGCCTGCACACGTTTGATCTCATTTGCATCCTCTCCTGCCCTCTTGCAAATGCCCTCTTTTGCGTTGTACAGTCAACCCCTGACGTTTCCTTAAGTCCGGCGCTTTATGGGCAGAATCTGCCACAGAAACGTGTGATTTTGGGCAATTTTACACCTGCTATAAAGTGGCACTGTTTCTATCACTTTGCCTTGCAGGTTCTGCCTACATAAAGTCTAAAGCACACAAAAAAGGCCCGAAGGCCTCTTTCTGCACCCTGCGCGTTTCAGCGTGTAGAGCGACTCAGATGCGATTGGGCTGCCATTCAGATACGGTAGCCTCTCGGTGTCACCATTCGGCCACTTTTCAGCGATGTCTGGCTGTTCCCGATAAATACTGTGGTGAACATGTCTGCCTGATACTCTCTCAGTTCACACAGACGCATTGTCCGGACGGCCTGCCCTTCCCGCCCGATCTCTCTTACCACACCGCATATCGTATCCTTTGATGCATACCTAAGCAGAATGTCACAGGCATTCCGGAGATAATCCGCCCGCTTTCTGCTGGCAGGATTATAAAGAACAATACAGAAATCCGCAGATGCTGCCAGTTCAAGACGCCGCTCAATCTTTTCCCACGGCGTCAGCAGATCTGACAGGCTGATCACTGCAAAGTCGTGGCCGATCGGGGCGCCAAGCAGCGCAGCACCGCTCAGTGCAGCCGTCACGCCGGGCACCACGATCACATCCAGCTCCGGAGTGTTCTCGGCAAGCGTGAGGATCAGCCCGGCCATGCCGTACACGCCGGCATCTCCGCTGCAGATGACTGCGGTAACTTTCCCGCTCATGGCGCTGTCAATTGCCATACGGCATCTCTCTGTTTCCTGCCGCATGGGCGTGACAATGTATTCCTTCTCCGGGAACATCGGCCTGACCAGATCCACATACACAAGATAGCCAACAATCACCTCTGCCGACTTAAGTGTCCGGACAGCCTCCCCTGTCATCCCTTCCAGGTTTCCAGGACCGATTCCGACAACATACAGCTTCTTCATATTCACTCCAGTTTCCGGAGAAATGTCATCTCCGCTCCATCTTCCTCAAGCATATGATGGATATCCAGTATCAGATCACAGGCTGTATCTGTCGCCTGAAACAGACGTCTGTCCGCAGTCCATACCCTGCCAGCCGAGACGGCTTTGAAGTCCTGAAACAGCTCATTTCGGGCTGTCAGATCCGAAATACTCGCCATGGATGTATCAATGACCGCATTGTAGATGAGATAATCCGCATCCGCCGCAGCCCCGTAGAATTCCTCCATGCTGAGTGACAGGGACGGGGATGATGTGCCAATTACCGGCATATCTGCCAGCACATAGGTGCCGCCCGCCATTTCAATCATCCTGGCAATGTAATCCTCTGGATGCCGCACGACCACCGTGCCGTTGGTACTGATATAGAAAAAAGCAAGCGTCTTTCCCGTTTTTTCCTCCATGCCAGGTACCGCAATGCGGTCTGCCTGTGCCTTGAAAATTGCCTCTGCCGCCTCTTCCATTCCAAGCAATACCCCATATGCCTTAATCCATTCCGTCCTGCCGAGCGGATGACGCTCATAGCTCGAATGATCCACAAAGACCGGAATGCCAAGCAGTTCCAGCAGCTCCTGCACCTTCGGCACATGAGCAATCATCGTGGATTCAATGGCCAGATCGCAGTCCTCGCGGACCAGGCTCTCATAATCCGGGGTATCATACTTCCCGGCATAAAGAAGATCGCCGCTCTCCATGGCACGTATCGCACCGTCTATATACCAGTCCGCCTGTCCGAGACTTGAAAAGCGCAGTTTATCCACTGCATCAAGGGCATCAAAGAGGGACATGACCGACGTCGCTGCCATGTAGATCCGCTCAAACGGCCTCTGCAGCACAACAATCTCGGGGTTCAGACCTTCCGGTACCGGCATCCCATCCGGCACAACGAGATAATCCCTGTCATCCCGGATGTGCAGCAGCGCATAACCGCCCTCATAGTAATCCACCGCAAAGCATTCCGCATACTGGAGGAGCAGCGCAGATACCCATTTGAGGCCGGGGACCGCACTCTCTGCCAGCGAATCGACCCGAATGTAGATGGAATAGGTGATCTCATGCGGCGTGCTCATCGCTGTGGTCATGGCCTGAATATCAAAGGCATGGTTGATTTGGACAGGGATCTGTGCCCAGGATGTATGTTCATCTGTGGTTGTCGGATATTCGGTATCATCCACCCGGACATACGCATAATTTGGACTGCTGAACACAATCTTGGCCACTGCATCGCGATCCGTCACGATGACCTCATCGCAGGTGATCGTGATCCTGCCGGAACCGCCTGAAAAGGAAAAACCGTCCGGCACAAGGGTCATATCTGCCCGTACGACGGACCAGCTCAGACACAGAATAAACAGCAAAATGCACGCTTTTTTCAGCATAACCGCCTCACTCAGCCGATTCCTCGGGAATCAGGTCAGAAACCATGACCTTATGATCATACCACTTTCCCTTTGTCCCGATGAGCGCCAGATCAAACTCCGCATCAAGTACCGGGACCGGAATATCAAAGCCGTATACCTCCTCGACATATCCATCCGAATACGTCACGGTGTCTACCGTCGGCTCAAGCAGCACTGCACCCGTTTGGCGCGCATCCTCTGCCAGTCCAGGGAACAGATTGATAATCTTTTTCGATCCAAGGGATACATGCAGCATCATGACGCCGTCCCTGACTGTGAGGGTTCCCCGGCCATCATATGCCTCATTCACCCGAAACATGGATGAATCCGTCGTAAAGCGCGCCGAATATATGCCATCTTTGATCTGCTCTGTTTCACAAAGACCGGCTGCAGTCAGGAAAAGCAGCAGCAGACATACAAGAACCACTTTCTTCATTTTTCAGTCTCCAGTCTCAGAACACAGTCTCCCGGATGCATTCACCCGGGAAACTGATTGCTGTTTATTTTTCAATCACTGCCGCGGTGTGCGCCACATAAAGCGCCTGCACCTCAGGAATGCGGCCCAGGCCGGCAATCTGGCAGTCAATGGTATCACATGCACCGGAGGCGGTGAACATGCTCCGCCAGCTGTCCTCATCCTCACCGGCCATGTCATTATTGGCATGATCGCCGGCGACCACCATGAGCGGACGGAGGACAACGCTGGTATACCCTGCTGCCTTTACCGCTTCAATCACGTTCTCGCAGGCTGTCTCCTCGGGCTCACCTTCAACCGTGCCGATGAACACATTTTCATACCCCAGCTTTGCCATCTGGCTCTGCATCTGGCTGTAGCTCACCTTGGCCGTATGAGAGGTTCCATGCCCCATGAATACAAATGCGGTATGCTTTGCAGCAGCCTCAAGGCTTTCAAATCCGGCATCCGCCACTGCCGCAGCGGTAACCGCCTTTGCGACAGCTTCCTTATCTGCATTGATCACGCTGGCATCCGCGCCCACTTTTCCAAGGAGCGGCTCTGCGACCTCAACCGTTTCAAAGCTGTCCCGATATGCCTCAAGTGTTTCGATAAGCTCATCATACTCTGCGCCATGCATCAGGTGCGTGGGCTGGATCACCAGATTTTTTACCCCATTCACTTTTGCACGCTCCAGTGCCTGCTGCACGTTGTCAATCTTCTCGCCATCCCGTGCCTGAACATGGTTGATGATGATCTGCGCAGTAAATGCGCGGCGTACAGACCACTCCGGGAACGCAGCAGCAAGCGCTTTTTCAATGGCGCTGATATCCGCAGCGCGGCTGTCATTGAAGGAGGTGCCGAAACTGACCACCAGCAGTTCCTTCTCCCCGATCCCATCCTGATTCAGCGGATCATCCAGGGCTGCATCTCCCGTATCCCTTAAAAAGTAATCCGGATCGGCGTCCTCGCCCTCAACCAGTGCCTTCTGGGCATCCGTCAGGGCATCCCAGCCCGCACGCGCCGCCTCTATCTGCGCATCCGTCTCAGCGGTCCATTCCTGGACATAGATGGCATCTATCATCGCTGCAACAGCATCTGCAGCCGCCTTGTCTGCATCCTCAGCCATGGCCGTTCCAAAGACCACCAACAGTAGGGAAACCATAAGCATACTCAAAATCCGTTTTTTCATGTTCAGTCTTCCTTTCAAGAATTCTGACAAGTCCATGAGCGTTATCGTGGGCATACGAACGAAGCAGGCCAGAAAATGCAAAAAGCTGTCATCCTCATCAGACAACAGCAATATAGCATAAACAGACGGTGACCGTTTCCGGATCCGCTTTCTCCAACTGACCGTCATTCTTCCCTGCCCAAGAAATCGCTGTCTCTGACAGAGCCGGCAGGTCTCCTGGCTGAGGATGCGGCTCACGCCTGCAGACAGACCTTCTCAAGCAGCGCTCAATGGTTTCCCTGTCCGCAATCATCCATCACAGTAATGGCTGTTGCTCCGGTTTTGCACCGGCTTCCCTTTTCACCCGGGCCCTCAGTCAACACCAAGTCCCGGACACCGTCTCTGCGTATGAAATTGTCATGAGGATTATCACACACACAGATGCATTTGTCAATCCCGTACCTGCCCGGACTTCCAGGCCTATATCACTGCTTTTGAAAGCGTTTTCCATTCACAGGCATAATCGGAGCAAATCTTTTGTTTATCTGCCTGTCTGAACAGCCATAAGGGGCGATCATCAACTTACCGTCAACTTAAAATGTGTCGGAATTGATAGGTATAGGGCGAAAATCTTATATATTTAAATATCTTATAGAATAATCAGAAACTCTGTGATAATCTACGGAATACTTACGATTTCGTCGAAATTCCGAATAACCCTCTGGTTGCAAAACGTCAGAAGAAAAAGGAGATTGCCTGGCCTGATGACAGCAGATTTGCAGTAATGGTAATACGGTTGTGTTTGAAAATGGAGACGTCGAGGAGTTCTTTTACCAAGAACATGCCATTTTCTCTGGATTAAAGAAACGGATTATGGACAGAGGCAGGCAGACTGGTCTTGAGTGGATAGTTGATTCTCATGTTGAAGTTCATGTCAAACGTGACCTCGAACGATTTGAAGATGCTGCTTGAATAATATAAGTCACCTTCTCGGCTTTATATAAGCCAGGATGTGTATTTAAGCATTTTGCCCCAAACCTATCGGAATTGCCTTGGTTTTCAGCATGTCTGATTCGACACGGAGCAAAATCATCAACTTACCGTCAACTTAAATTGCATCAGAAATCCCTTGTTTTCCGGCCTGTTTGAACCGACACAGGAGCAGATCATCAACTTACCGTCAACTTAAATTGCATCAGAAATCATAGGTATAGGGCGAAAATCTTATATATTTAAATATCTTATAGAATAATCAGAAACTCTGTGATAATCTACGGAATACTTCCGATTTCGTCGAAATTCCTAATAAATCTCTGGTTGCAAAATGTCAGAAG
>JAFSZW010000433.1 GCA_017458865.1 Clostridia bacterium | reverse complement strand
GACCGGACGCTGGCATCCAGGAAACGTCAGATTTTCTTTGATCTCAATCCCAAGCCGCCGTCCCACTGGTTTTACTCGGAGTTTCTTGACTATCAGGACGAACTGAAACGGCGCGGCGTGAATCCGGGTTACAACTACGGCCATTTCACCATTCTCGGCAACCTTTCGCTCGGCGATGATCAGCTTTTGCGGGAACTGGCCAAATACGACCGTTCCAGTCTCTGGTATCAGTCGGATATTCTGGGACTCAGGACTGCGGCAAGTGGACGGATTTACTCGTCCTACGATCCAGAGCGCATGGTTGTGGACAAGACCATGACATTCAACACCAAGTATATTGAAATGGCGGTCGGCGTCGATGTCGGCGGAACGGATGCAACCTGTGCCACGCTGGTCGGTCTCACGCAGGGGTGGCAGAATGTGGTGCTCATAGACGGCCTGTATCACAGGCAGGGCATATCCGACAAGATGACCGAGGCAAAATACGCGCAGATGATTGTGGAACGTCTGGCACTGTGGTCAAGGCAGTTCCCGATGCTCAACCGCCTCTACGTGGATTCAGCAGCCAAGCTGTTCAGGACAGCCCTCAGGGAGGAAATGAGCCGGCGGGGCCTTGGCAGAATCTCCGTCCATTCCTTTGACAAGACAGACGGCATCAATGCACGAATCGAGCTCACCTGCATGCTTCAGATGCAGGGGCGCTTTTATATCGCTCAGCACCTGTCTCAGTGGCAGGAAGCTTACCAGATGGCCACCTGGGACGAGCATGCCTACGAGCTTGGAGAATGGGCAAGGACGGACAACGGAAGCTATCCGGTGGATTGTCTTGACAGTGCGGAGTATGCGTTCTATCCATTCGCCAGATCGCTTGAAAGGGCCCAAATTCGCCTTGAATAGGATCGGGAGGCCGTTGCTTCAGGCTGTCTGCCTGCTGCAAATGCGGGCCAAATACCGGCACTTTGAGCGCATTGGCTCATCAAGGATGCGCCACCTTACCGGTAAGAATACTTGAACGTATTTCTTCCCCGTCGACATTCGTCGACGGGGAGATATTTTTTTTCAGAGATGAAAACAGATGACACGAAGTGTCACCTGAACAGTCCGGAAACCGGCCTTAATCACTGGACGAGGGGGGATATAAATGGCGTATGCCAGGGATAAGCCGTTCATGATTTCAGCCAGGTGACAGCAACTGCCGGCCGAAAAACTACGTAATATCGACATTTTCTGGGTCCGATAAAGGAAATATGCCCTCCAAAAATTTTTTTTGACGGAGGGTGACAAAAAATGTCACACTTTTTGCAGGACGAAGTCGCCAAAAATGCAGATTTTGGGCTCGCACAGGACAAAAATGCAGGATTTTTCCCCAAAACCCTGCCAAAATGGAAGTTTGGGCTTCATTTTAGGGTGACAGTTTTTGTCATGTTCATTCATTCGGCTATTCGCTATCATACACGCAACCGGCCGGGAAACACCGCCGGTTCCGGCAGGATCCCCGGCGGGACAGGTTATGTCGGGGATCAGGACCGGTGTCGCAGTTAACGCCCTCAGGGGCAGAACAATCTATGGAGGCATATTATGAAGGATGAGAAATTGTACCTGGTGAAAAGTGAGTATATCCCTCTGTACAGGGTCCTTGGTAGTGGTATTGCGCCAGTGCTCAGGCTGCTGTTTGATGTTACGGCGGATACGAGGCCGGACGTCAGCACGCTGAATAGTGCGCAAAGACTTGCGTTCTCTGCTTTGGCGGATACGCAGCAGATGCACCTGCGTAAAAAGACCCGTTACGGACTGTCAGACCGGGATATTCCGCGGCAGATAACAGGCAGCCGGGGAGAAACTGAGCCCGGGCAGATCGGTCACTGGCATCTGTGCCTGACAATGGATGGCACAGTGTGAGATCGGCACGTCGCTTTTTGATGAAGACCTGGATGTGCAGGCTGCACACCAGTGGGTGAACAAGAAAAGGAGATAAGTCATGTTGCACAAACCCAGTGATTATGATCAGGCGATGTCCTATGATTCTGATTTTGCCCGTCTTCCTGTCGGCGGATACGTCTGCAGGATCCTGAAAATGGAAGAGAGCACATCCAGGAACGGCCAGCCGTATGTCGTTGTTTTCTTCGATATTGCTGAGGGAGAGCAGAAGGATTTCTTTGAAAAGCTCTACAGGCGTGACAAGTCATCTGTCAGCAGAGAAGCTGATGCCAAGTGGCGCGGCACATACAACCTCTTTCCGCTGACCCGGGATGGCCTGACTAACCCTTCCTTTAAGGGGATGATGAGCTGCATTGAGAAGAGCAATGACTGTCAGGTGGACTGGCATAGCGACTATAACCAGTTTAAGGGACGGCTTGTCGGACTGATGTTCAGGGAAGAGGAGTTCGAGCACGGCACTGGCAGCAGGCGCAGGGTAGGCGTTGCCGTCAGACCGTTTGCGGCGCGTACGGTTGACTTTATCCGCAGCAACAGCTTTGACATGCCGAGGCGCAGAACGCTGAGCGATAAAGCCTATACGCCTGCACCGGTTCGCGGCGCGAACGGTGTCCGCAGCGTTGACAGCGGGCCTGATCAGGAAAAGGATGCTGAGCTTCCATTCTGATACGCATCGCCGGGGCAGAGGCAAAGCCCCTGTCCCGGCAGCGGGACTTCTATGAACTGAAGGATCCCCAGATGATTGGGCCTGCCGCGCAGCGGCAGTATGGCAGGGAAAGGTTACCGAAGAAGCTACGGTGCCGAAAGCCCAGGTAACTGGCCTGATGCGATGGGCCTGCCGCGCAGCGGCAGTATGGCAGGAAAATGCTACCGAAGAGGCTACGGTGCCGAAAGCCCAGGTAACTGGCCTGATGCGATGGGCCTGCCGCGCAGCGGCAGCCTGGCAGGGAAAGGTAACCGGAGCGGATACGGTGCTGAAAGTCCAGGTAACGGGTATGGTACACAGCGCCAGCATGCAGGTGAATGGAAAACAGAGAGGATAACGGTGCCAAAGGCTCATGTGGTTTGAGAATTAATTGATATGAGGAGGAAGAGCGGCTATGGTGGAATATATCCACTTGCAGGCAAGCTGGGGTTTTGGAATTCAGCACCTTTCTGATGAAGAAGCAGGCAAGTTCGTGAAAGCGGTTTATGGTTTTGTCTTGTTCGGACACCAATATTATGACGATACAAACAGGAAGGAATCCGTACTGATCTCGTCGGCATTGGCTGCGCTTCCCTTCGATATGAAACGATTTGGCAGCGGGACGGAGGGGATCAGCCTGGACGAGGAACTGGCAAAGAGAGTCAGAAGTGATTCAGCGAAGAAAGCTGCGCGGGCCAGATGGAGCAGAAAAAAAGGAGGTACAGTGTGCTCAGAGGATTCCGCAGAGTGCAGAACAGGCAGTGAATCATCTGTTTCCGGAGAGAATGAGCCACAAGAGGATGAATGCGAGGCACATATGGCATCTGTCGTAGCATCGTCGGAATGCAAACAGCATGCAGATGAATGCGTGCAATGCGGGCATTATGAGATGCATGAGGCGCATGAGGAACACGCCAGGGCATCTGAGGAATGCGCACAACATGCGGATGGATGCGCGCAATGCGGGCATCAAGAGGCGCATGAAACGCATGAGGAACCCACCAGGGCATCGGAGGAATGCAAGCAACATGCGGAAGGATGCGCGCAATGCGGGCATCAAGAGGCG
>JAFSZW010000432.1 GCA_017458865.1 Clostridia bacterium | reverse complement strand
CTGTATGGGGCACGGCTGAGCCTGGCAGCAGGGTAAAGGTTACACTGGACGGTGAACCGGTTTTTGCCGCGGCGGATGAGCAGGGCAGGTGGAAAACGCAGCTGCCTGCGCATCCGGCAGCGGAGGGACTGACCATGACGCTCGAGGCAGACGGGTCTGAGCTTGTTTTCACGGATGTTTCCGTAGGTGAGGTGTGGATTGCCGGCGGACAGAGCAATATGGAATTCTACCTTGGCTATGAGATGCATTTTGAGGAAGTGAAAAATGCATTCAGCAGCACAAAGGTGAGGTTCTTCGATGTGCCTGAGGCAGCGTGCGAGGAGATGCTCAGGGACAGGGCGTATCCGAACGAGGGATTCTGGCGCAGCGCAACGAAGGCGGATCTGCCGTACTTTTCGGCTGTAGGATTCTATTTTGCACGGAATCTGCAGGAAGACCTGGGTGTTCCGGTCGGCATTATCGGATGCAACTGGGGCGGTACGCCCGCCAGTGCCTGGATGGACCCTGAGAAACTCACTGGCACTGCCGGCGAGGTCTGGATACGCGAATATGAACGCGCGACTGCAGATGTTGATATGAATCAGTTTGTGGAGACGTTCAGACGGAATCCTGCGAACGACAGAACCAATATGCTGAAAAATCGATTCAATGATGAGATCATGCGAGTCGGATTCAGCAGGGAAAAGCAGAAACTAGCGGTTACTGTGATGTCACCGCCACCGTTTTATTATGAGCGGCGACCTGGCGGACTCTATGAGACCATGCTTCTTAAGATTGTCCCGTATTCCATCCGGGGTGTGATCTGGTATCAGGGCGAGACGGACGGGGATTTTCATCCGGAGGCTTACACGGAGGTCTTTTCCGCGATGATCCAGAACTGGAGGGATCTCTGGGGCGAGAACTTCCCGTTCCTGTTTACGCAACTGGCGCCGTTTGAAGAGTGGCTGACCTGCTTTGGCACGAATTACGGTATTGTCCGTGAATGCCAGGATACGGTCAGCAGACAGGTGCCAAATACCTGGATGGCGACAACCGGCGATGTCGGCATGCAGTGGGATATCCATCCCAAAGACAAGCAGCCTGTCGGTGAACGTCTTGCGTTCCTGGCACGCGGTCACGTGTATGGCGAATCCCTTCTTTGTGATGCGCCTGAGGCGGTCAGCGCGGTGCGGGACGGCGATTCGGTGACGGTGACATTCCGTCATGCGCAGGGACTGCAAATAGAAGGGGCAGAACTGCAGGCGGTGAGTGCCGAGGGTGACTGTTCTGTGGCGCTGACAGATGCAGAGGTCCGGCAGGATACGCTGGTCATCCATGGTGCGGGTGACGCGGACGTGATTGCCCTGGGCGCTGCGATGTATTATGAGGTGAACCTGTATAATGCGGCACACATTCCGGCAAAGCCATTCAGGCTTCGTGTGGAATAATGGACATGCACATTCTGATAAAGGATGGAGCGCTTGCCATTCTGGGGGTCTGAATGGCAGTAAAACAGATGACAATCAACACAGTCCCGGGGCACTTTGCTCGGGTCTGGCTCAAAAGACTACGATGTATGGAGATTAGTATGATAAGGAGACTGGTTCTTTTGCTGGCTGCACTGATGCTGACGGTTCCTGCATGCGCTGAGGGAAACAGGACAGCGCAGGATGTCATTGAGGAGATGGTGGTTTACTACGGAACGTATGGAGATGCTGCCAGGCCTCAAATCAATGCACTGCTGGGTGAACTTGAAGGCCTGGATGCCGACAAGGCGGCAAAGTGGGGACAGATCATGGAAATGTGGCAGTCCCTGGGGAACGGCATTGAGATCAATGACGGCATTTTGCCGGATGGTCTGCCGGATACAGATGAGCTGTGCCTGATCGCGCTTGGTTTCCAACTGAATCCGGATGGAAGCATGAGGGATGAACTGGTCGAAAGACTGCATGTACTCCTCGCCAGCGCCGAAAAGTA
This sequence comes from Clostridia bacterium, assembly GCA_017458865.1. Lineage (GTDB taxonomy): Bacteria > Bacillota > Clostridia > Christensenellales > Aristaeellaceae > Ventricola. The sequence continues at coordinate 2,454 of JAFSZW010000432.1, read as the reverse complement.
CCCGAATGCGTACATTGTGTGCACGGGCGGCGGAACCGCAGCAGATGATGCAACGGCGACAGAGGCGGGAAAGATGGCGGAGTGGCTGAGAGAAAATGGGGTCAGCCCGGAGCGCATTATCGTGGAAGACAAGTCCCTGACCACGGCCCAAAACGCCATGTTCACCTTTGATATTCTGGCGGACAAATATCCGCAGGTGAAAAAGCTTGCCATTGTTTCAAGTGATTACCATATCGCAACCGGGACGCTCCTTTTTGGGGCTGAGGCGCTGCTGCATGAGGATGCCGGGGAGATTTCCGTGATTTCCAATGCGGCTTACAAGGCGCCATCCGGGACGCTTTCCTCTATGTTCCAGGCAGGCGCGCTGATCGAACTGTCCGGGGATATGAAGACGGCTTTTGAAATCTATTATGAGACCTATGATATCCACGAGCTGCCGCCGATTTCTCAGATGACCGGCAGCGAATCGGGAAAATGATCCTGTGAACCGGGCCCCGTGTATGAGAGAATTCAGCAAATAGCATGCCTGGTTTAGACATGTATGATTTTCCGCACGCGTCGGCATATTTCTGGACGACAGCAAAGATTTTGGCAAGGGCGATTTACACATGAACACAGAGAAAAACACACTATTTGAGACAATGAAACCGGCCAGAGCACTGGCAATCATGGCGCTGCCTACGATAGGCAGTCAGATGATTATCCTGCTGTATAATCTGGCGGATACCTGGTTTATCGGGCGCACCAATAACCCTTATATGATGGGTGCGTCATCCCTGGCGCTTACGGTTTACCTCGCTGTAACTGCACTGTCGAATGTGTTTGGCGTTGGCGGCGGCAGCCTCATGGTACGCCTGACAGGCGAGGGAAAGACGGATGATGCGCGCAAAGTGGCATCTTACACGGTTGCACTTGCTACGCTCAGCGCGCTTGTCTTTTCGCTTCTTGTGCTGGTGCTATTGAACCCGGTTCTGCGGCTGCTTGGTGCAGACGGCAATACACTGGCGTTTGCAAGGCAGTATGTGCTTACAACCACTGTGCTGGGCGGCGTTCCGACGGTGCTGTCCATGTGTCTGCCTCAGATGATCCGAAATGCCGGGTACTCAAAGGAAGCAGGCATTGGCGTAGGGCTTGGAAGTCTTCTCAATGTGCTGCTGGATCCCCTTTTTATGTTCGTGCTCCTTCCACGTGGATATGAGGTCCTTGGCGCAGGCATTGCGACCATGCTGTCAAATGTCTGTTCCATGTGTTATTTCATCCTGCTTTACAGAAAGCTGCGCGACAAGACGGTTCTTGTCCTGCCCCGCAGGATTGAACGGATTACCGGTGAACAGAAGAAGTCGCTGTATTCGGTTGGCATTCCGGCCGCGTGTTCCATATTCCTTTTTGATCTTGTGACGATTGTGACCAACCGGCTGACCGTTGCCTACGGGGATATCCCGCTGGCCGCGATAGGCATTGTCCTGAAACTTGAACGGATTCCGATTAATATCGGGCTTGGGGTGTGTCTTGGAATGGTGCCGCTGGTTGCGTATAACTTTGGCGCCGGACGAAAAGAGCGGATGTACAGCTTTCTTACACTCTCAAGGAATGCGATTCTCTGCTTTGCGTGCATTTGCACTGTCCTGTTCTGGGTTTTTGCAGAGCCGATTATGTCGGTGTTTATTGCCGACCGGGAGACGGTGCTGCAGGGCGCTGTTTTCCTGAGGGGAAGATGCTTTGCGCTGCCGTTCATGCTGATCGGGTTTCATATCCTGAACTTCATGAATGCGATAAACAAGGGCAAGGTCTCCTTCCTGATGGCCTTGATCCGCCATATTGTGCTCATCATCCCGATCATGCTGATCATGAACCATTTCTGGGGACTGACAGGCCTTGTCTGGGCACAGCTTACGGCAGATGCCCTGAATGCGGTGGTATCGCTGATCTACTTCAACCGAATCAGCCGCAGTATCAGGGAGCAGCCTGCAAGATAAAGTATGCATCTGAAACAGGATCAGCTGCGCATTGCAGCCCGGAACGGTCAGGCCTGAAGGCGGACATGCAGTGCAGATTTTAACACCGTTTATCAGGCGGAACACAATTTGGAAGGCTGAACTGTTCTTTTCGTCCATCGTGTGATAGAATTCATTGCAGAATGAAGACTGTTTTCTGTCGTGAAATGAATGGTACCGGAGCAGTCTTGCAGAAACATTCCAGAATGGAGATCTTAAGAGAGGGGATAACAATGAGAGGCAAGGGAATATGGCTGCTTCTGGTTGCGCTGTTTGTGCTGATTCCCGTAATAGGTCTGGCAGGCGCGCCGACGACGGCAAACTGTCCGGTATGCGGGGCAACTGCACACATCCATGCGGAACTGCCGGCAACCTGTACCGAGGGCGGCAAGGGTTCTTACCGCTGCCCCAATATGTGCGGAACATTCAACGTGGAAACACCGAAACTGGGACATGACTG
>JAFSZW010000431.1 GCA_017458865.1 Clostridia bacterium | reverse complement strand
TCACAAGGCCTGACAATCTCACGGCCATGCGAGACCTTGCTGCGCAAAATGGTCTCATCAGTGACTGGCCCAAGCGGGTAGAGGCAAGCAGTATCCATGCGCTCAGATGTTACCGGAACGAAATTGAGGCTGCCATGCTGACACATGGACTGGCAGGCATATCGCTGCTCAGCCTTCAGGATTTCACCGGTCAGGGCACAGCGCTTGTCGGAATCCTGGATGCGCACCTGATGCCGAAAAACTGCGGATTTGATATCATGCGGCAGTTCCGCGCTTTCTTTGCAGAATGTCGCCCGATCCCGTGCCTCAGGCGCTACACCTATTACGATGATGAACCGCTCGAAACGGAAATCCGGATCGTCAATCACTCACGCAAAACCCTCCAAGGAAACGTAGTTGTCTCGCTTAATACCAGTCAGGAACAAGTGATAGGGGAATTTGCCGTTCCAGCCGGTGAAATCCGCTCCGCGGGAACCGTTTCGTTCACCTTTCCGGCCGGGCATGGGTTGCCTTCTGCATGGACGCTGACGGTCCATTTTGCGGGGTATTCATATGAGACAACGATTTGGAGCTTTCCTCGGGAAACCGTTCCGTGTCCTCAGGACGTTCTCGTGACAAAGGTTCTTAATGATGCTGCACTTTTTGTGCTCAAACAGGGCGGACGGGTGTATCTCGTGCCTGATTCGACAAATGATAGCCTTCCTGGATCTGTGCAGGAACACTATACGACCAATTTCTGGTCCGTCGGCACCTTCCCTGATCAAACCGGCGGAATGGGCCTGATGATCGACTCTGAACATCCACTCTTTAATCATTTCTGTACCGGAGTTGCGACCGATCCTCACTGGTGGCCGATGGCCGGCCGGCGGGCATTTGTCCTGCCAGAGGGCGTGAGATCCATCATCACGCAGCTTGACTGCCCGCAGAGGATGCGGAACCTCGGGATGCTGCTTGAGGGAAAATGCCTGAACGGACAGATACTCATCTCATCCATGGACCTGGACGCACTCCCGTATCCCGAGGCCAGAGGGCTGCAAAATGCCATTTACCGGTATCTGGGTTCCGACGGATTCCAGCCGTCTCAGGTGCTTCCGCCAGAGTTGATTCGGTCACTGGTATCCGGCACATGAGTCGCTGTGCAGCAGATGGTAAAGCACAACAAGCAGTGACGAAATTGCGCCCGGATGAACAGACTGCGCATGGGGAAGAAACACGCCCCAGACGGATGCTCTGAGCGTGGGGAAGAGCACATCCTGAAAGAATGTCTCGAGCGTGAGGAAGACCACACTTTGACTGACGTCCTGAGCATGGGGAAGAAGGCAGATGCGATCTACCGGCCAGTAGGCGCCAGAATGCGCAGTGCTGGCTGTCCCGATTCTGCGATCCGGGCATTCGAATTGCAGAATCGGGTAGCGTGACGGAATGTCAATCCGCACGAATTGTGCGGATGCTGAAATTTCCGTCTGAAAATCGGCTTTTAAATCAATTCTGATTATAGACAGGGCTGTGCAACTGTGCTATAATCGCTCAACGGTTAGGGAATCATTCAAAGACAGTTTTTTCATCTTTATTATATTTTAAAAGTGAAACTGCTGCCGGGCGGCTCATAAACTGGGCACGCCTTCGATTTTCTGCCAATAAAGAATGCAAGGATAACTTGCAAATATATGTAGGAGGAACCACATATGAAGAAGCTGCTTTGTGCACTGCTGGTTGCGATGCTGGCCATTTCCATGATCGCAGTCGCTTTCGCCGAAACCGCTGAGAAGCTGCCGTTCCATGTCGGCATCGTCACCGGTACAGTATCCCAGGGTGAAGATGACCGCCGCGGCGCTGTCGAGTTCCAGGAAAAGTATGGCGAGGATGTTGTCAAGCTGGCAACCTATCCCGACAACTTCCCGGATGAGAAGGAAACTGTTGTGCAGACCATCGTCAATCTGGCTGATGATCCGGAGATGAAGGTTATCGTGGTCAACCAGGGCGTTCCTGGAACCGCTGAGGCTTTCCGGAAGATCAAGGAAATGCGCGATGACATCCTCTGCATCTGCGGCGAGTCCCAGGAAGACCTGCCCGTGATCGCTGAGGCTGCTGACCTGGTCGTTGTCAACGACTTCGTTTCCCGCGGTTACCTGATCATCAAGACTGCTGCCGACCTCGGCTGCAAGACCTTTGTTCACATCTCCTTCCCGCGTCACCTTGGCATCGAGTCCCTGAGCCGCCGTCTCGCCGTTATGGAAGAGGCCGGCAAGGAGCTGGGTGTTGAGATCGTGATGGAGACCGCTCCTGACCCGACCTTCGGCGATGTGGGCGTTTCCGGTGCTCAGCAGTACATCCTTGAGAAGACCCCCGAGTGGGTTGAGAAGTA
>JAFSZW010000430.1 GCA_017458865.1 Clostridia bacterium | reverse complement strand
AGCACTGGTTGGTATATGGCGCTTACGGGTTGACCGGACAAGCAGGAAGTCTGGTTGGAGTCGTGATAACAAAGAAAGCTTTGCCATCCAACAACGAAGCAGCCATGTTGGAATGGATTGCGCTATCGCGACTGCTTCCATTGCTGTATTGCCCGAGGGAATCAGTTCTTTGCATAGAATCCTGACTGGCAATCGCCGGGCTTTTTCAGGATATGTTGCCATATCTGGGACGATATGGGGCCAACAGGGTCATTGACAATTGCCCGATTTTCTAATATGATTTGACACGAAAAGCCGGAACGATAAAACGGCCTATTAGAGCTGTCTGAGGAGATGTATTGATAATGGACATGGTGCGAAATCTATCCACGCAGGAAAAGCGGGATCAGTTTCGGAAACAGTTTTACAGGCTGGTAGAGAAAGAAGCGCTGCGGATGTGCAGGAATAAGGATGATGCAACGCTGCTGGCCGAGTATGTCTTTCTTAGGACCGAGCATGACTATGCGGCACGTGTGCTGCCGTCCTACTGTGAGCCGTTTTTGGTCGGGCAGACCTGTCTAGCGTATGCAGGCACCGGCGGGAAAGCGGAGGAGATCCGGTCGAAGATTGAGGCGCTCCAGGCAAAACAGAGCACACCTTCCGGGGAGGCGGATGCCTGAACCAGGGTATTTCAGCGATGCTGTGAATATTTTGAGATTTAAACCAAATAATGACCCAAGTTGAATGGAGGAACGTTATGTCAATGAACGAGTTTTCGATCCGTAAAGCTTTCTTTGGAAAACATTATGTGAAGCAGGATGTGGATGACCAGCTGAGCATCATGAACTCGGAAATCGAGAAGCTTGAGAAGAAGGTCAAGAAGGCGGAAGAGGACAAGGAATACCTGAATGACCGCATCAGCAAGGGTGAAGGTGTCCGGCTTGAGCAGGAGACGATGATCGGTGAGAAAGAGACCCGGATCGAGGAACTTGAGCAGGAAAAGGAAAAGCTGCTTGAACAGGTGAAGGGACTCAAGAGCGACAAGGTAACGCTGCAGTCGAAGGTACAGGAGCTCGAGGCGGCCGGCAGGAAGAGCATGTCGCAGATGGATGCGGCCAAGAAGGATTTTGCTGCCAAGATAGCTTCCCTTGAAAAGCAGTCCGCGGATAAGGTGTCCCAGGCTGAGAAGAAATCTCAGGACGAGATCAAGGCGATTCGCAAGTCTTTTGACGAGGAGAAGGCTGCGCTTGAACAGGCGAAGCTTGAGCAGCAGAAGAACCTTGAGCGGACGTATGAGGATCAGCTGAGTGCAAGTGTTGCGCGGCAGGAGGAGATTGAGCACGCGTACGCGGACAAACTGGCTGAGTCCGAGCGCACGTACACGGATCAGATCGGTGCGCTTGAAAAGGATTCTGCTGACCGTCTGGCAGCTGTTGAGAAGGAGTCCGCGGACCGTCTGGCCTCGGCCGAGAAGCGTGCGAAGGAGCGGATCCTTGCCCTTGAGAAGGATTACGAGGACAGGATAGCGGCACTCAAGCAGGATTCCGCAAGCCGTCAGACTGCCATTGAGCAGGAGGCCAAAGAGCGCCAGGATGCGCTTGAGGCACAGAGCAGTGCGAAGATTGCCGAGCTTGAGGCGGCACTGGGCACGCAGCGCGATCTGGTGGAGAGCCAGGGGACCGTTATTGCCCGGCTTCAGCAGCAGGTGGATGAGCAGAAGGCGGAGATCAGCCGCCTGGAGGCATTTGTGCCGTTTAAGGACGAGGCAGAGCGCCTTCGTGATGAAGGGCACAGGAAGGATGCGCACAATGAGGAGCTGGAGGATCAGCTGCGGGAGTGCCAGATCCATCTTGAGCAGTCAGAGCGCCGCGCACAGCGTCTCTCTTCCATGATTGACCAGCAGAAGAACAAGATTGAGGAGTACGACAATCTCCTTGATGACGGTTCGGTCGAAAAGGCTGAGGTTCAGGCCAAGCGCATTCTGGCAGAGGCCAAGGAGCGTCAGCAGCAGATTCTCAAGGAGACCGAGGAAGTCCGGAACCGCATCATGGCGGCTGTACGTGCAACGTACTACAATACCATGCAGTTCCGGATCAGCGTGGCAGATCAGTTCACGCAGCTTGAGCGTGAGATTGATGAATCTGTCAGCGCGATGCGTCAGATTGAGGTGCCCGGGGTACCGAAGGAACTCCTTCCCGAGGGCAGCGACGACACGCAGGCCTGGTAAATTGTACATGGAAACCCGGCGTGTCCGGGTTTTCTTTTGATCAAAGCATTTCCCGCGGCAGACATCTGTCAGGAAGGCGGGTTTATAGTAGAAAGGCGAGTATGTCATTATACGAGAAACTGGTCAGGCGGGAGGAGCGCCTGGCGCTTGTCGGACTTGGTTATGTCGGCATGCCGATAGCTATTGCATTTGCAAAAAAGATTGATGTTATCGGGTATGACCTGAATGCCCGGAAAGTGGAACTGTACAGGAGCGGAAAGGATCCGACGAATGAGGTTGGGGACAAGGCCATTGCAGAGTCAACTGTCTACTTTACCTCGGATGAGCAGGACCTTGACAGGGCGAAGTTCTTCATCGTAGCGGTTCCGACACCGGTCAATCAGGACAAGACGCCGGACCTTGACCCGGTTATTGGGGCAAGTGTGACGGTTGGACGTCATATTCAGAAGGGATCCATTGTGGTTTTTGAGTCCACAGTGTATCCGGGCGTTACGGAGGACCTCTGCGTTCCGGTAATCGAGCGGGAGTCCGGACTGGTCTGCGGACGGGACTTCAAAATCGGGTACAGCCCGGAACGGATTAACCCTGGTGATAAGGTTCACCGGCTTGAGAACATCCGGAAGATCGTATCTGGCATGGACGACGAGTCGCTTGAGGAGATCCGGAATGTGTACAACCTGGTCATTGAGGCGGGCACCGTTCCGGTTTCCAATATCAAGACGGCCGAGGCGATCAAGGTTGTTGAAAACAGCCAGCGGGATATCAATATTGCGTTCATGAACGAGCTGGCAATGGTCTTTGACCGCCTCGGCATTGATACAAACGAGGTCGTTGACGGAATGAACACAAAGTGGAATGCGCTTGGATTCCGTCCTGGCCTGGTTGGTGGACATTGTATTGGCGTGGATCCGTACTATTTCACCTACGAGGCGGAGAAACTGGGGTATCACAGTCAGATCGTGCTCTCGGGCCGGAAGGTCAATGATGCCATGGGCAAATTTGTCGCAGATGCGGCGATTAAAAAGATGATCCTGGCCGGCAAGACGGTCCGGGAGGCGAGGGTGGTTATCCTCGGCCTGACCTTCAAGGAGAACTGCCCGGACACCCGGAACAGCAAGGTGGATGACATCATCCGGCGGCTGAATGAGTACGGTATCCGGCCCATTGTCATAGATCCATATGCGTCTGGTGAGGATGCCCGTCGGGATTATGGGATTGAGCTGCATGACATCAGCGATGCAAAGGATGCGGACTGCATCATTGTTGCCGTGGCGCATGACTGTTTCCGCGAGCTTTCCATGGATAGAATCAATGGAATGTTCAGGGACTGTCCGCAAAACGAAAAGGTGCTGATCGATGTCAAAGGCCTGTATCCTGTTCGCACGCTGAAAGAATACGGGTTTGCCTACTGGCGTCTGTAATGCTGATATCGGCCGGACTGTCTATGAAATCCGGGAACGGAATACCTGGCTGTACCCTGTCCGGGCGCTGCTGCTGCACATGAACGGCAGCGTCTTTCAGCAAACAGAAAACGAAAGAAGGAATGAGACATGCACAGGAGCGTTCTTGGCAGGGGCGTGATTAAATGTCTGTTCGTTGCAGCAGTCTGTATTCTCCTCAATTTCCTGGCCCCTCTGGTGGACAATCAGGCAATCCGGCAGAATGCGGCAGAGGCGGTTGATTCCATCTGGAATGCAGGCGCTTCGCAGCAGATTGTCGGCGGGTTTGAAAATGCCAGACTGGATGACTATACAGCGGTCCTGATTTTGAAAACGGCCTGCTTTACCGGGGATGTACCGTATCTTGACAGGGTGTTCGGCGGACTCAGGATAGAGCAGGCTGTGCGGGAGGACACGGATGAGTGGGGCGCATATTGCACATATGTGCCGGGCGAAATGGCGCTCAGTGACGACAAAGTGCAGTCATATTCGCGTTACTGGCACGGGTATATTTTCCCGCTCAGACTGCTCATGAGCATCATGAGTTACAGCAATGTCAAGATGCTCTGCTACATGCTTGAGATGGTGCTGTTTGCGGCCATTGTGATTCTGGCGTATCAGAGACAAAGCACGCGGAAGGCGGTTCCTGGCTTTATTCTGACGTTTCTTCTCCTCATGCCAACCGCCATGGGAACCTGTGCCAACTATATTCCATGCGTTCTGATCGCCCTCGTTGCCGGCGTACTGGTCCTGCGGTCAGAAAAACCGGAGAACCATTTCTGGATCATGGGCGGGGTGGGCATCGTCACATCCTTTATGGATCTGCTGACATTTCCCGTCATTACGCTCATTATTCCCATGACATTCTGGCTGTGCTTTGTCCTTGAGCGGGAAGCGCGTCTGTTTGCCGTGTGTAAAGCGGCCATCCTGTCGGCGCTTTGCTGGGGGATAGGGTATGCCGGCATGTGGGCACTGAAGTGGGGAATCAACGGGCTCCTGTATGGATCCTATGTCGTCTATGGGGTATTCCAGCAGATCCTGCTGCGGAGCTCAACGGAGGCGGATGGCGTTTTCGTATCGCGATTTGACGGCATCCGGGTCTGTCTGCGCATTATCCTGAACAAGCCGGTATATGGAATTGTCCTGGGCGCGTATCTGGCTGGACAGCTGCTGTGTTTCGCGAGAGGTGTGAGCAAAAACGGGATAAGGCCGGCAGTCTTTTGTCTGCTGATTCCGACGCTTATCCCGGTTGTGTGGATTACCCTGACGACGAATCATGCAGTGGTTCACGCATATTATGTATATCGCAGTTTGTGGGTTGCACTTTTCCCGCTTCTGACTGTGTTTGCTTTGCAAATGGATGCAAAGCAGCGGGTCAAAGCAGGTTAAGATAGAGGACATCGCATGTTTTTTGGGATTGTCAGAACGAATTGCCAGTCAAGAGGAGGCAAAAGATGATCTACTATGTCAATCAGGCCGCACCCCGCGATGGGGACGGCAGTCAGGTAAGACCGTTCCGGTTTATCAATGACGCTGCGCAGATTGCCATGCCGGGTGATGAGGTTGTTGTCGCACCGGGCATTTATCGGGAATATGTGAACCCGAAACATGCCGGCACGGAGACAGAGAGAATTACCTACCGCTCAGCTGAGCCGCTTGGTGCCGTGATTACGGGCGCCGAGGTGCTCACCGGATGGACGCATGTGCGCGGCGATCTGTGGCGCAATGAGGTGGATAACGGCCTGTTTGGTGCGTACAATCCGTATACAACCATGGTCTGCGGTGACTGGTATTTTGCGCCGCCGGTCAGGCATACGGGTGCGGTCTTTCTGAACGATCAGATGATGTATGAGACCGTCACGCTGGAGGAATGTGAACGGGGCGAGGCAGATCCATGTTCCTGGGCGCCTGAGGCCTCTCGATACAAGTGGTTTACGGAGCAGGCGGACGGGAAGACGGTGCTGTATGCCAATTTCCGCGGCAAGGATCCGAACCAGGAAAAGGTGGAAATCAGCGTCCGCAGGAACTGCTTCATGCCCGAGGAGACGGGCATTGGCTACATCACGGTGAGCGGATTCGACATCCAGAAAGCAGCCACGACCTGGGCGCCGCCGGCGGCTTATCAGGATGGCATGATCGGTCCGCACTGGAGCCGCGGGTGGATCATTGAGGACTGTGAGATCAGCAACAGCAAGTGCTGCGGCATCTCCCTCGGCAAATACCGGGATCCTGAAAATGACATGTACTTCTTCACGAAGCATGTGAAGAGCCCGACGCAGATGGAGCGTGACGCGGTCTGCCGCGGACAGTACCACGGCTGGCTCAAGGAGAAGGTCGGGGGACACATCATCCGGCGCTGCAATGTCCATCATTGCGAGCAGACCGGCATTGTCGGCCGGATGGGCGGTGTGTTCTCTGTGATTGAGGACTGCCATATTCACGACATCTGCAACTCTCAGCAGCTTGGCGGCGCTGAGACGGCCGGAATCAAGCTGCACGCAGCCATTGATGTGACGATCCGCCGCAACCACATCCACAACTGCATTATGGGCGTCTGGTGTGACTGGCAGGCCCAGGGCGCGCGGATTACGGGCAACTTCATGCACGACAACCAGCCGCCGGCAGGTGCTGAGCATGCAGAGGGCTCAATGTTCTCGACGGACGTGTTCATTGAAGTCGGACATGGACCGACACTGATCGACAACAATGTGCTCCTTTCCCGGGTTTCCGTGACCATTCCAAGCCAGGGCATTGCCTGCGTGCATAACCTGATGGCCGGTTCTTTCAGCCTCATCAACTCCGGCGTTGACAGCATCGTCAACGGTCAGCGTGAGCCGCGCTACACGCCGTATCATATCCGCCACAGGACAGAGGTCGCCGGATTCATGACGATCCTCCATGGAGATGACCGGATCTACAACAACATCTTCATCCAGAATCAGCCGGTAACGGCGCCTGAAAAGATGCCGACGGACTCGGATTATCAGGTGGTCGGAACTGCGCCGTTTGACATCTTCCCCACGTATGAGGAGTGGATCTCGCATTTCCAGATGGATCAGCTCCCGAATATGCGTGAGCTTGCTCAGTATCACTTCGGGCATCTTCCGGTCTGGATCAACGGCAATGCCTATTTCAACGGCGCGACGATCTGCAAACATGAGACGCATTACCTTGCGCCCTCGGATGCGGTCTGTGTCGGCTTTGAAAATCGGGACGGGAAGTTCTACCTCAAAACGGATCTGTTCAATTACCTCGGATCGTTTGAGGACGGCATCATGAACAGCGATCTGCTCGGCAAGGCATTCGAGCCGGAGGAGCGTTTTGAGAATCCGGATGGGTCCGACATCATCTTCAACAGGGATTACTTTGGAAACCATCGCGGTGTTTCCACCATCCCCGGTCCGTTTGCGAATGCGGCGGCCGCGACGTCCGCGCTCTGGTGATACCCGCACGTTTCTGCCCGGAACAGGTCTGGCCTGTTCCGGGCATTCCTGCTTGGGATGATTCACCGCAAACGGTGCCTCAGAATCCGCCCAAAAGACCTGGAATGCATCCGGGCATAAGGTTGCGAATCCGCGGGATTTCGAGTATAATCGTGCAGACTTTGTGAGAAATCATCTTTGTGCAGTAAAGCGAAATGAAGGCAAGATTGTGCCTTCCTGCACCGAGTTGGATAAACACCGGAACGGGGTTTGGCAGATGATAAAGAAATGTATCCTGCTTTGGGGGATCCTGGTGGTTCTGACGTGCCTGTATTCTCTGCCGGATCGGCAGGTCTGGACACTTGAGGGAAAGTATCTGTCCCTGATTTCGCAGACACGCTGGACGGCCAACTACAGGTTCAAGCGCGCAGACCAGATCATGGATACGGAAAAGGTGCGCGCGGGCCAGCGGCGGGATGCCGGCATCTGGGGCACGACGGAGACGGGCATTGTCTGGTCCGAGTATATGCCATGCGAGGACCCGGCGGGCGGTCTCAACCTGCCGTGGGGAGCGTATGAGGTGACGGTTACCGCGAAAGCGGGAACGGCGCTTGCAGGCGGCATGGTCAGTGCCGAATGTCAGTCGTTTATTGAGGACGGGGATTTCGCCGGTGTGACGGATGAGCACGGGGAGATCCGGCAGCGCTTTACCCTGACGGATACCACGTTTGGCCTGTTTGTCGCCTTTGATCAGGGACGCAGCGCTGTCAGGTCCATTACAGTGCGGCGCTTGCATGGATTCCTGTCCATGGATGCCGCGGCGGTCTTTTTCCTGATCGGCATCATTGGAACGGTGCTGCTCCGGATCTTTGAAATCCGGGGCGTGGCCGGAATGCGTGCCAGGCGTGATGCGCTGGCGGTTCTCTGCATTGCCGGCTTTGCCAGCATGCCGCTGCTTTGGTCCGGTCTTTACGCGGGCCATGACCTCCTGTTCCATCTGAACCGGATTGAGGGCATTGCAGCGGGATTGCGCTGCGGACAGTTCCCGGTCCGGATCCATGCCTCGACACTGCTGGGATATGGGTATGCAGCGTCTGAGTTCTATCCGGAGCTGTTCCTGTATCTCCCGGCCATTATGCGGAACATGGGCGTTTCGCTCAGCGTCTGCGCGCAGCTTTTCCTGGGACTCGTTAACCTGCTGACGGCGGTTTTCGCATATTTTGCCGGCAGGCGCCTGACACGTGACCGGGGTCTGGCGGCAGGTTTTGCTCTGCTGTATACGGTGAACCCGTACAGGCTGGTGAATCTGTACACCCGGGCAACGTTCGGTGAATCGCTGGCCATGGTCTTTTTCCCGGTGCTCATCGTCGCAATGGTCGAGCTCCTGACAGGCGATGATCGGAAATGGCCGCTGCTGACTGCTGCCATGCTGGGCATCTTCATGAGCCATCTGCTCAGCACGCTGTTCAGCGCGTTTTTCTGCGCGCTGGCGGTGATTCTGTGCCTGCCGCGCCTTATCCGGGAAAAGCGGCGGATTCTGAGCGGACTGCTGGCTGCGGCCCTGACGGTGCTCTCAGGCCTGTGGTTTATCGTGCCCATGCTGGATTATTCCCGTGACGGCATTTCGACGTATGTCGGCTTTGATTCCTGGCTGCACGCGCTGGATCTCGGCGGTCTCCTGGTCGGCTTTGCCGGCGGCACGGGCGCCAGTGAACAGGTTCTCGAGGATTTCTCGTATTCAATCGGCGTTGTGCCCGGCTTTGCACTCATGCTGGGCGGCGCTCTGGCCCTTATGCGCCTTACTGCCGCCGGGCTTAAGGAAAAGACGGAAAGCGATTCCGGGAGCAGCCGCCGGTTCATGGGCATCATGCTGTTCTTTGGATGCATTGCGCTGTTCTTTGCGACAAAACTGTTCCCGTGGGAGAAACTCTGCCGTGCACGGCAGACGGCCCTTCTGTTCAGTCAGATTCAGTTCCCATGGCGCTTTGTCGGTGTTGCCTCGCCATTTCTGGCACTTGCCGGCGCATGGGGGTACTGTATGCCGCGTTACCGGCATGTCGGCATGGCGCTTATGCTGGTCCTTTCCATGATTTCCGGCGGGTATGTCATGCAGCATGTCGTGGAGCCGGGCCCTGTGCTGGGCACGGATGACGTGAGCCATACCAGGCAGGATCAGTTTGAGTATCTGTATCCATATACCGAAAAGGAAGCACTTGAAACAGGCTGCCTGCAGGTACGCGGCCTTGTGCCGAATACCATTTCGGACTACAGGAAGCACGGAACGACGCTGACTTTCCAGCTTGAAATTGAGCCCGGCAATTACCTGATAGAGGCACCGCTTCTCTATTATCCGGGGTATGAGGCCGTTGGACCGGACGGCATCCGGTATTCTGTGGACCGCGGGACGAACAATGTGCTTCGCATTGCCTATCCTTCGACGGGTGAAAAGACGGGCATCATGATCCGGTATACGGAGCCGCTTTTGTGGCGCGTCTGTGAGGGCGTGAGCCTTCTGTCCATCATCTGCCTGCTGATCCTCATGAGGCGGCGCTGCAGATGGAGGTAAAGCCGGTTGTCCGGCAGAGCGTGCGTGCCGTGGTGGAAACAACGCTGTTTGAGCCGGATCTCCTGCCTGCTGCGGGGATAATGGAGCGCATGCGTGAGGGAACGGCTGCACACCTGGCACGCCAGGCAGCTGGCAGGACCGCTGAAACGGCATATGAGGCCGAGGTGCCGCTTGAGGCGCAGTACGAAACAGATGACCTGATCCTGAGGGTGACTGGCCGGGCAGATGCAGTTTTCGAGTCGGACGGCATTCCCGTGATTGAGGAACTCAAGCTCGGCACAGCTGAGAGTGAACTGAATCCGGCACATATGGCGCAGGCGGAAATGTACGGGCACATGCTGTGCAATGAACGCGGCCTGACGCGTGTGCGGCTCATGGTCCGTTATGTGAATCTGGACGGCATGATCCTGGCCGAGTATACCGAGGATGGGACGGCAGAAACGCTCAGGGCGCGTTTTGATGCACTCTGTGCACCGGCAGCGGAGCAGGCACTGCGGACAGTCCGGCGTGAATCAGCACGCAATCTGTCCATTGAAACGCTGAGGTTTCCTTTCCCGACCTACCGGGCCGGGCAGAAGACCTTTTCTACAGCCGTGTATGCGGCGATTCGTGACAGGAAACGCCTGTTTGCGCAGGCACCGACCGGCACGGGCAAGACCATGGCGGCGCTTTATCCTGCAGTGCACGCGCTCCAGCAGGGAAAGTGTGCCGGGATTCTGTTCCTGAGCGCCCGCGGGACCGGCAGGCGCGCTGCTGCACAGGCGGCGGCTCAGCTGGTTCAGGCCGGGGTGTCGCTTTACGCGGTCGAGATCATGGCCAAGGCGAAAGCGTGCCCGTTTGAACAGCAGGACTGCAGACCGGACAACTGTCCGCGGGCAAAGGGATTCTATACCCGGCTTGAGGATGCGCTCATTGAGGCGGATGCCGGGCGCATCTGGGATACAGACGGCATAGCTGCCCTGGCAGAGACACATTCGCTGTGTCCTTTTGAACTGTCCCTGGAGATGGCAAAGCGGGCAGATCTTGTTATCTGCGATTACAATTACGCATATGATCCCGTTGTACGCATAGACGCGCTCCTGAACCGCCGCGGCGGGACGGCCCTTCTGGTGGATGAGGCCCATCGCCTCTGCGAGCGCGTAAAGGATGACTATTCAGTTCAGATAAGCCTTGAGGATGTCAAGTCGCTGAGGCGGGACATAGGCAGGGAATTGGGCCGCAAAAGCGCGGTATACCTGGCCCTGACCGGGGTCATAGACGCCATCCGGCAGATTCGGGACGTGCCGCAGGCGGACGGCGTTGAGGACAATAACAATGCCCATCCCTGGGACGCGGTCAGCCATGCCATGCAGAGCGTGCTTGAAACGGCGGCCCCGGCGCTCATTACGAGGCGGCTGGGCGCGCTGCAGGATGCTGCGGGACTTGCCATGGACTGGCTGTATACCGCGGAGCGCTTTAATGAGCGGTATGCATTTCTCGTGGATGGGGCAGGCGACCGGTTTGAAATTGGGCTGCATCTCATGGATGCCGCGCCTGAAATCCTGGTGGTATCAAAGCATGCCAGAGGCGTTATCTATTTCTCGGCGACACTGACACCGATTCCCGCATCCATGCGGCTCCTTGGGAGTCTGCCGGAGGACATAACGCTGACGCTCCCGTCGCCGTTTTCCCCGGATGCCCTCAGTGCGCGCATCCTGCCGCTGGATGTCAGGTATCAGGCGAGGGCGGGGAATGCCGGGAAACTGGCAGAGGCGCTTATCGATTTTCTTGGGACACATCCGGGAAACAGCATGGTGTTTTTTCCATCATATGCCTTTATGGATATGGTGGTGGAGGCGATCCGGGCCGCTGACTGCGGCGGCAAGGAGATCCTCTGCGAGACACGCGGGATGAGCGAGGCGGATCGGACCGCCGTGATAGACCGCTTTTCAGAAACAGATGGCGGGGATGCGGCGCTTCTTTGCGTCCTCGGCGGCTCCTTTTCAGAGGGCATTGACCTGCCGGGTGAGCGGCTGCGGAACGTCGCGGTGGTGTCTATCGGGCTGCCGGTCATGGATGCCCGGATTCGCGCAATGCAGGCGTATTACCGGGAGCACGGTGAGGACGGCTTTTTCTACACAATGACACTGCCCGGCATCATCCGGGTGATTCAGGCGGCGGGCCGCCTGATCCGCACGGAAACGGATACCGGTTCACTGCTGCTGGTGGACAGCAGATTCAACAGCCCACAGATACGGTCGCTCCTGGACGGTTCAATGATCGGGGCGGCTCTGGCCGAGGGGAGGCAGAAACTTGACGATGAATAACTGGAAAGTACGCGGGACGCGGTGGTATATCCGTATTGGGCTCTGCCTCATGCTTTGCCTGATGCTGGCGGGCATCTCCGTGGCGGAGATGGATTACACGCTGTCAAATCCGCATCTTCAGGTGCAGACGGGCGAACCGGCAACTGGCAGCCAGGACGTACCCGTGCAGCCTGGCACAGCGGACATTCCTGTACAGACGGCGATGCAGGATGTGCAGTCATGGCCGAAAACGTTTACCGTGACCGTGGCCGGCGATACGACGCTCGGGTCGACAGATGACCTGCGGAAACGGGCGGACAGCTTTGAAAATGTAGCAGCATCAAACGGATATGCCTGGTTTTTCTCGGGTCTTGCGCCGCTCTTTGGCACGGATGACCTGACACTGGTGAACTTTGAGGGGACGCTGACCGAGGAAACGGCCAAGAAACAGAAGAAATTCAATTTCAAGGGCCCGGCGGAGTACACGGATATTCTGACTTCCGGCAGTATTGAGGCTGTCAATGTGGCTAACAACCATACGCTTGACTATGGCGAAAAGGGACGGACGGACACCATCGCCAATCTGGAGGCGGCGGGCCTTATCGTATCAGGAAACGGACAGCTGGGCATTTTTGAGAAAAACGGGATCAAAGTGGGCATGACGGGATACTGTTTTCCCTACACCAACGGGAAAAAGGATATCTCATCCGATGTAAAGAAACTGCGCTCAGCCGGATGCCAGATTGTCATTGCGAGCTTCCACTGGGGAAGCGAGTACAGAGATGATTTTACCGCGGAGCAGCGGAACATAGGGCGTGCGGCGATTCGCGCAGGCGCGGATATCGTGGTTGGACATCATCCGCATATCGTGCAGGGCATTGAACAGTATCAGTCGCACTTTATTCTGTATTCCCTGGGCAATCTCGTCTTTGGCGGCAATGTGGACCCGGATGACCGGGATGCCTATGCAGCACGGCTGACATTTACGGTCTATGAGGATCATACGGAACCGCCGGTGCTCAGCATTGTGCCGCTTCGCCTGACCGCCCTTGACAAGGGAACGGACTATCGTCCGGTTCTGGCGGAAGGGGAGCAGGCGGATAAGATCGTGAGCCGCATCCTGCGGCGCTCATCTGAGATGAGCGATTTTGTGAACACGCCGTTTGAGCCGTAGCGGGTCTATGGAATAGGCCGATATCAGATGGCGTGGATACTGGGAGGAATATTGTATGTCTGCACATTTTGCGTTATTTGCAGATCTTGAAAACTGCGGCGGCAAGAAAAGCGTGCTGGTGGATGTCCTTGAGCGGGTAAAGCTCCGCGGTGACATCCTGATTGGAAAGGTTTACGGATATACGGACAGCTTTTCGGAGCTCAAGGAGGTCCTGCTTTCCAATACGTTCGCAGTCGTGCCGTCGCTCAGATACGGACACAGTCAGAAAAACAGCATGGATATCCAGCTGGTCATAGATGCCCTGGATGTGGCCTATACTAATCCGCTGATTGACAGTTTCTGCATTGTTTCCGGTGACAGCGACTATGTGCCGCTGGTTGGAAAACTGAAGAGCATGGGCAAGTTTGTCCTTGGCATCTCGCGCAGTGAGGCAGCATCTGCTGTGTTCATCAATGCGTGCAGCGAGTTCCAGTTCCTTGAGAGCGTGACGGCTGCCAAGGAGCACTCACGCGAGAAGGAAAATGATGAGACCATGACGCTCTCCGATGTGAACGAGCTGCTCGTGACCATCCTCAAGGACAGTGAGAGCGGCGAGTGTCTGGCGTCCGAGGCGAAAAACACACTGCTGCGTCTGCGGCCGAACTTCTCTGAAAAGAGTGTGGGCTTTTCGACATTCGGCAAGCTCATTGCTGAGCTCTCCTCGCGCTATGGCGCATTCTCGGTGACGAGTGAACAGCACAATATCAAGCTGAGCCTCAATCAGGGCAATGGCGATTCGGAGCAGCTGACCCGCGAGAACTACGCTGCAGCCTTTGCGAAGATTCTTGCGGAGTACAAGCGGGCTGGATTTGCGCGAATCAATCCGCCTGTCCTCAAATCTGCCGTTCTGGCATCCTATCCGGACTTTACGGAGCGTCAGATCGGGTATCGCCGGTTCTCAGATATCCTGCGTGACCTTGAAAAGTCGGGCATGCTGAAAGTGGAAATGAGTGAGAGCGGGAACATGCTGGTGAGAATCATATGACCTTTATCCATAGCGCATGCCGCCGGACGGCGGCGCTTTTCCTCGGACTCATGCTCGCGCTTTTTCTGCTGCCTGCCGGTGCGCCGGCTCAGTCGGTCCGGATGGACAGCGGATATGCCGCATTTGAGTATCCGGACAGCTGGCTGGTCCTCTCGCCTCAGCTTTGCCGGGTCTATGCGCCGATCCTTGAGGCGCAGGGCCTGGATCCTGAGGCATTGCGAAAGGACATGGAAAAGACGTATGTGCTCAGCTGTGCCTACAATGCGGATTTCACGCAGCGTATGGCGGTGCTGGTCTTTGAGACGGAAACCTCACAGCGCATCTTTAACATAGAAAACGCGGAGACCGGGGAGCGGCGCCGGATTCGCGGCCAGGTGGAGAACAATTCGCTGTGGAACAGCAGCGGATACAAAACGCAGGACGCCGAGTGGCAGAACACAGCCGGACGCTACTGGCTCTATGTGCATTATACCAGGACCGAAAATGGCGAAACTGTCGGCAGGGGACTGCGGTATATGACCATCCACAACGGACAGTTTGTCGCGCTTGACTGGCAGATCCGCAGCGGACGGTTTACCAACCGGGATCTGAGCACATTCAAGTCGAAGCTGCAGGGGCTCGTATTCCTTGAGGATATTGAGGAGCCGATGCATGAGGTGACTCTGGTGGCAGATCTGCCGACAGAGACGATCAACGGAAAGCTTGAGATTACGGGGACAGCGACGCCCGGTGCTGAGATCACCCTGATGGTTGAGAATGAGACCGTTGCGCGCAAGACAGTCGCTGAAACGACAGCCGGCAGCAGCGGGTCATTCAAGCTGCCCTATACCCTTGAATCCGAGGGGGAGATCGAACTGATCCTGACCGCGCACGTGGAGGGCATGCTGGACAAAACACTGCAGAGCTACATTACCTATAACGCCAAGACGCTTCCCGTATCCGGCATAGATGAGAATATCACAACCAGCGAGGATACGGTGGTCATTTCAGGCAAAACGCTGGCGGGCACGCAGCTGCAGCTGGTTACGCCCTTTGGTCTCAGCAAGAAACGGGCATGGAATGACGGATCCTTCTCTTTTGAGCTGAACACAAAGGAGGAGGGCACGTACGATTATACGCTGCTGCTTGAAAAGGGCAGCTATGTCCAGCGCAGGTTCAACTTTACGGTTGTCAGAATCAAGACGGATGACCAGCAGCACGACGACATCCGGAAAACAGCGGTCCGGCTCAAATACAAGGAGCTGCAGAAGGACCTTGAAAGCAACCTGGGCAAGGTTATGAATCTGTACGGACCGGTCACTGAGGTGAGTACAGGCGGTGGAACCACGTATATCCGCATGCAGTTTACCAAGGTGTCCGGCCAGAACTGGACCAACCCGATCATCGTGCTCTGCGATGAGAACCCAGGCGTTGAAGCCGGGAATTACATATCTGCTGTCGTGACAGTGGAAGGTGTTTATGTGGAACAGGATGATGCGGGCAAGGATGTAAACGTTCCGCGTTTCCGTCTGCTGTTTGTAGACAGAATTGAGTAGGGAAGTCAGGATTTCATTATGGGAAACACGAATGGCTCTGCGGATCGGCAGGCCTATCTTACCGGCACCCGGGACGGTGTGCCGATTGCACTTGGATATTTTGCAGTCGCCTTTTCGCTCGGCATTACGGCGAGGGGCATCGGCATGACACCATTTCAGGGATTTCTGGCCAGTTTTCTCAACATGGCCTCCGCCGGCGAACATGCGGCGTTTACCAGTATCGGGAATCATGCGACGTACATTGAAATTGCCCTGGTGACGCTCATAGCCAATGCGCGTTATCTGCTCATGAGCTGCTCGCTGTCTCAGAAATATCCGGAAACACTGCCGTTTTATCACCGGCTGCTCTCCGGTTTCGGCGTGACGGATGAACTGTTCGGGATCTGCATTGCGCGTCCGGGATGGCTGAACCCGTTTTATCTGTACGGCGCTTTCCTGATCTCCGCGCTGGCATGGTCAAGCGGCACGGCCGTAGGCATTGTCATGGGGAATCTGCTGCCGGCGCGGGTTGTATCTGCGCTCAGCGTGGCGCTTTTCGGCATGTTCCTGGCGGTGATTATCCCGCCTGCAAGGCAAAGCCGGATTGTTGCCTGCCTGATTGTCATCGCGTTTGCACTCTCCTATCTGGCCGGTATTGTGCCGTTTATCCGGGACCTGTCATCCGGCAACCGGACCATTCTCCTGACCCTGCTGATTGCGGGCGGCGCGGCAGCGCTGTGCCCCGTTAAGGATGAAACGGAGGCGAAAGACGATGCAGCGTAATATGTATGTTTACATCCTGGTGATGGCAGCTGTCAGCTATACGATTCGTGTGCTGCCGCTGACGCTGATCCGAAAACCCATTAAAAACCGCTTTTTGAGATCATTCCTTTATTATGTGCCTTATGTGACACTGGCGGTCATGACGTTCCCGGCAATGATCGAGGCGACGCAGTCGCCTGTTGCCGGCACGCTGGCGCTGGTGCTTGGCATTGTGCTGGCATGGTGCGGCTTTGGACTTTTCGGCGTTGCGGCTTCCTGCTGCGTCCTGGTCTTTGTTCTTGAATGGTTTCTGTAAGCGGATATATTGTTGCTCTGCGGCTGAACACACGTGGCGTTCAGCCGCGTGTTCCCCCGGACCTGATGTGAGGTGTTTGATATGTGTGGAATAGTCAGTTACGCCGGTTTCCGGCAGGCGGCGCCCATTCTGCTGGACGGGCTCAGAAAACTCGAGTCTCGCGGATATGATTCGGCTGGCATTGCCGTGCGCAATTCAAGGGAAATCGTCACAATAAAGGCGCAGGGACGGCTCCAGCGCCTGTATGACAAGACGGACAACGGCAACGCGGTCGAGGGATTCTGCGGCATCGGCCATACACGCTGGGCGACCCACGGCGAACCGTCTGAGATCAATGCGCATCCGCATGCATCTGATGACGGCAATGTTGTCGGTGTCCACAACGGCATCATTGAGAACTACCAGGAACTCAAGGACAAGCTGCTGCGCAAGGGATACCACTTCTATTCCACAACGGATACAGAGGTGGCTATCAAGCTGGTGGACTATTACTGGAAGAAATACGGCCTCGGCCCGGTGGATGCGATCAACAGGGCCATGGTGCGTATCCGGGGCAGTTATGCGTTGGCCATCATGTTCCGGGATCATCCGAATGAGGTCTGGGTAGCCAGGAAGGATTCGCCGCTGATCATCGGCGCAGGCGAGGGGGAGAACTTTGTCGCCTCAGATGTGCCGGCCATTCTCAACTATACCCGGAAGGTTTACTACATCGGGAACATGGAGATCGGCCGTCTGACGGCAGATGACATCACGTTCTACAACCTGGACGGCGATGTCATCACGCATGATCCGGTGATGATTGACTGGGATGCTGAGGCGGCGGAAAAAGGCGGATTTGAGCATTACATGCTCAAGGAGATCCATGAGCAGCCGACAGCCGTCCGGGAGACCATGCGCTCTTATGTGGACGGCGACAGAATTGTCCTTGAGGGCGTAGATGAATCCATGCTCCGTGACCTCGAACGGATTTACATCGTCGGCTGCGGTTCGGCATACCACGTCGGAATGGCGGGAAAGGCCGTGCTTGAGGACCTGACAGATCTGCCGGTTGAGACGGATCTTGCCTCGGAATTCCGCTACCGGAATCCAAAGCTGGTCAAAAACAGCATGGTGGTGATTATCTCCCAGTCCGGCGAGACGGCGGACTCCCTGGCAGCGCTTCGCCTTGCGAAGGAGAAGGGCGCTACGGTGCTTTCCATCGTCAACGTTGTCGGTTCCTCCATTGCCCGGGAAAGCGACTGCTGCATATACACGCATGCAGGACCTGAAATCTCTGTTGCCACAACCAAGGCATACAGCACGCAGCTCATTGTCCTTTATCTCCTGGCTATGCGCATTGCCCAGCTAAAGGGACTGCTCCCGGACGAGTCCTTCTCGCAGATGATGGCTGCGCTCTCGAAGCTGCCTGACCAGATTGAACGGCTGCTTGAGGACAAGGAGCGCATCCAGTGGTTTGCCAGCAAGTATGCCAATGCGAAAGACATCTTCTTTATCGGGCGCGGCATGGACTATGCCATCTCCATGGAAGGCAGTCTCAAGCTCAAGGAGATCTCCTACATCCATTCCGAGGCCTACGCGGCGGGCGAGCTTAAGCATGGAACGATCTCTCTGTTCGAGGATGGTACACTGGTTGTAGGTATCCTCACCCAGCAGGCGCTCTTTGAGAAGACGGTTTCCAACATGGTCGAGGTCAAGAGCCGCGGTGCCTACCTCATGGCGGTTACCTGTTACGGCAACTACAGCATAGAGGATACGGCCAACTTCTGTGTCTACATCCCGAAGACGGATGAGCATTTCATGACCAGCCTGGCCGTGATTCCGCTCCAGCTCCTGGCCTACTACATCAGCGTGGCCAAAGGCCTCAATGTGGACAAGCCGCGCAATCTGGCCAAGAGCGTTACGGTGGAGTGACCGAATCACCTCCTTTCATAGGACTTCAGATGCAAGGCCTGTATGAGTCAATCATACAGGCCTTATGCTGTCTTCAGAGTTGGCAGGGCCAGACAATGTCCATCAGGTATTGCATGAGTGCGGGGCGTAAAGTCACATCGTATCAAAGGGATTTCAGGTATTCTTCCGCGTTCAGATACTCAATGCCGTTTTCAAGGATG
Source organism: Clostridia bacterium (assembly GCA_017458865.1). Lineage (GTDB taxonomy): Bacteria > Bacillota > Clostridia > Christensenellales > Aristaeellaceae > Ventricola. The sequence goes on along the minus strand of JAFSZW010000430.1, from coordinate 789 downwards.
CAGCTTTTTCCTCTGTAGATCACACATTTCCTTGTGATTGTTCCGTATTGCTGCTCAACTTGCTGGCACTGCTTTTCGTCTTCCAGAATGTGGTATTGATGGGGAACGATTTCTGCACTGTGCTTGACCTCAAAAGCTTCACAGGTGTTTTCGCCGGAAGTGTAAATCACCATGTCAAACTCACTCCGCTCGAGCGTCAGCCTGAAGGCGCTTCTCTTTTTGGACAGAGATCGTACTGTCTCCAGGAGAATCATGTCCTCCATCATTCGGCCACGGACATCCTCTAAAATTTTTGCACAAGCCAGATCCCTTTCAGTCTGGTTAAAGGTTTTGAATTCCGGACCGTTGATCAGCACATGAACCAGCGCCTGAGCCTGGCAATATCGCATGCCTGGTTGTGTGAAAAGAACGTACTCATCTGGCTTTGCAATCATGCTTCTTCTGGGACAATCAACAATAAGATCAAGCGCTTTCAGATATGCTTTAATCTCAGCGATGTGAGCATCTGTGATCCCGATGCTTGCGTCTTCCTGATTTCGGATCTGCAGCATATCCATTAGCTTTTTTGTGATTGCACGCCTGTCGATTCTGCTCAGGATGTTTCTGAGTAATCAGAAGATCAACAAAATCCGCGAAAAAATCCCGAAGAGGATTCTCTCCACACAAAGCGTAAACATCAGGCATATAAAAAACTCCTTTCTGTATTGACGGCATATGTCTACCACCCGCACAGAAGAGGAGAAAAAACAGCTTGCATTTTTGCAAATCCGATGTTATACTGGCAACGGT
>JAFSZW010000429.1 GCA_017458865.1 Clostridia bacterium | reverse complement strand
TGGGAAGATTTCCGTTGTTTTCCTGTTAAAGTTCAGTGCTAAACACTCCTCAAAGATAAAGACAGCATCATTTGGCCGCCTGCCCCGGGTCATCCGGAGCAGGCGGCTTTCATATTCAGTTCCATCCCAGGCGCTGATAGTACCGGATGAAATTGAGTCCGGCAATATCCTGAAGCGCCGTTTCGGAATAACCACGCCGCCTCAGTTCTGCAAGGATATTCGGTACCTCGGCAGGGGTTTTAACATCCACAGGAGTTACCTCAATGCCATCAAAGTCACTGCCAAAACCGACGTGCTTTTCGCCGCCCATCTGGCAGATGTAGTCGATATGATCGCAAATCCGCTTCGCGTCCGCTTTCCCGTCATTTGAAAGGAAACACGGATAGAAGTTGATGCCAATCCATCCGCCGTTTTCAATCATTGCCCGGATCTGATCATCCCGCAGATTGCGGAAATGGTCGCACAGCGTCCTGACACAGCTGTGGCTGGCCATGGGCGGCTGAGGATGACGACGGATCAGGTCCCAGAAACCCGCCTCATTCAGATGGCTGGTATCTGCTGCAATGTGCAGCTCTGCCATGCGGCGGAGAATGTCCCATCCTGCCGGCTTAATCCCCTCCTCAGAGCCGGATTTGGCCGGATGTCCGATTTCATTTTCCCGGTTCCAGGTCAGCGCAATCATGCGCACGCCGTATTCAAAGAACTCATCTACGCGCGCTGTGCTTCCCTCCAGAATTTCGCCGCCTTCCATGCTCAGCATGGCTTTCGGCTCACCCTCAACAGCCTCAGCAGGCGACCAGGCCTGTACCCAGCCGTATTCCGCAACCAGGCGCTCAAACTCGTGGTATTCCTTCATTCCGGCCTCGTACGGATGCTTCTCAATTCCGCCGGAGCCGGAAAAAAGCGTACATGTCTGCAGCGAAATGCCGCCCTTTTTCATGTTTTCGAGCGTGACAACCGGTGTCTCCTCAGGATGAAAGACCCGTGTATACAGGACGTCGCAATGGGTATCACAGATGATCATACCATTTCCTCCATAGAAAAAGGCGTCCGAAGACGCCTGTTATTTACCTGATTACGTCTTTGCCGCCCATATACGGCCGGAGAGCCTCAGGAATCCGCACAGAGCCATCCGCGTTCAGATTGTTCTCGAGGAACGCAATCAGCATACGCGGCGGTGCTACGCAGGTGTTGTTGAGGGTATGGGCAAAGTACTTGCCGCCATCCTTCGTCTTCACGCGGATGCCAAGCCGCCGTGCCTGCGCATCGCCCAGGGTGGAGCAGCTGCCAACCTCAAAGTACTTCTTCTGCCGCGGGCTCCAGGCCTCAACGTCACAGCTCTTCACCTTGAGATCTGCAAGATCGCCGGAGCAGCACTCAAGCGTGCGGACCGGGATATCAAGAGAACGGAAATAATCAACGGTATTCTGCCAGAGGCGGTTGTACCACATCATGGAATCCTCAGGCTTGCACACGACGACCATTTCCTGCTTCTCGAACTGATGGATCCGGTAAACACCGCGCTCCTCAATGCCATGCGCACCGACTTCCTTGCGGAAGCAGGGAGAATAGCTGGTCAGCGTCTGCGGGAGCTGATCCTCATCCAGAATGGTATCGATAAACCGGCCGATCATGGAATGCTCGGAGGTGCCGATCAGATAGAGATCCTCGCCCTCAATCTTGTACATCATGTTCTCCATCTCAGCAAAGGACATGACGCCCGTCACCACATTGCTGCGGATCATGTACGGCGGGATGAAGTAGGTAAAGCCGCGGTCAATCATGAAGTCACGCGCATAGGACAGGCACGCGCTGTGCAGTCTCGCGATATCGCCCTTCAGATAATAAAAGCCGTTGCCGGAGGTCGCTCTTGCGGCATCAATGTCGATTCCGTTCAGCTTATCCATGATATCCACATGGTAAGGAACCTCAAAGTCCGGAACGAACGGATCACCAAAGCGCTCGATCTCGACGTTTTCAGAATCATCTTTGCCGATCGGCACACTGTCATCAATGATCTGAGGGATCACCAGCATGCGCTCCCTGATCTGCTGCGCATACTCTTCCTCTTTGACCTCAAGTGCTGCCAGCTCATCCGCGATATTGGCCACTTTCTGTTTGACCTCAGCCGCCTCATCCATCTTGCCGGCCTTCATCAGACCGCCAATCTCCTTAGAGAGGACTTTGCGCTGATTCCTGAGGCTGTCTGCTTTCTGCATAGCCTCACGATTCTGCTTATCCAGTTCAATGACCTCGTCCACCAGCACCAGCTTGCTGTCCTGGAACTTCTTCCGGATATTTTCTCTTACAACATCCGGATTCTTACGTATCAGATTGATATCAATCATAATCTGGTCCTACTCCTTTACAAAACCCCCTTCGGGGCTTTCAAAATGCCTGCCTATTATAGCTTACACGTCTGAAGTTTGCAACCTTGACAGGCCTGTTTTTTCTATACATCTGGTATAAGACCGCCGTTCCGGGTACATGTCGGCCCCCGCCGCCTTCATTTCTTCGCATCCGCGTGAGGACCCATATCGCTGTCCTGATTCCACCGGCTCACACTGCCCCTCTGAACGCAACGGTTTCGCACATTTTCGGCCGGTGGTGGCGCTCATCTCTCATTGACAGCAATTATGCATTCGTGTACAATAGGCGCGTTTCAGGACAGAAAATTCTCCGATAAACAGTCTCAAGGAGGCGTTTTTTTATGAGCGGCTTTCGGAATGAAGAAAGCGCCCGCCGCGAAAAGGACGGCATCGTTTACTATGACCGCGGTGTTCTGACCGGAAAAGACGGCAGACGCTATCAGCGCTATGCGATTCAGACCCACTTTGTATCGCCCGGCGAGGATAAATGCGACCTGGTCCGCCGGTATGTCCTTCCCCTTTATCAGCCGGGCGACTGCCTTTCCTTTACGGCAAAGGTCATGGGCATGTGCACCAACAACGTGCGGACCATGGAGGATACCCATCCCGGATTCTGGGCCAAGCGTCTTGCTCCATTTGCCGGCCACAATTCAACCGGCATAGGCATGCATCAGCCGTATAAAATGCAGCTGGTCATTGAAATCTGCGGCCTGCCGCGTGTGCTCTTTGCCGCAGTTGTATCCGCCGTTACGCGGCCATTCGGCGTGCACGGCCTGTTCTATAAGATCTGTGGTCATGGTGTTGCGGGCATTGACGGTTTCTATCCGGACTCTTCCTTTGAAATCTACCACAACATGGGCGTCCTGAATCCGGATCATCCGGTGGACAACTGTGATGAGATTGAGAAAGCAACCGGTGTTCCCACCGTTGTCATGGATGCCAACGACTTCGACCAGAATCAGCTCGGCAAGGGAACTAACTTCCCGCTGACAGATGCCCAGATTCAGGATGCCATGGCGGACAATCCGTCCGGTCAAGGCGATGAACTCACCCCGTTCATCCTCATCCGGCCGCTGTCCTGATGAAGGTCCGGGCATATCGGGCATCAATCTGCATCTGACTTTTCCTGCAGATTCAATGCCCTTCCTGCCCAGAAGGAGATTCCATGTCTGTTACTCAACAGGTCATTACCCTTTTCCTCATTGCGTTAATCGGCGCTTTCTGCCGCCACATCCGCATATTCACGGATGAGACCATCCACGGCCTGACCGGTTTCGTGGTCAACATAACGCTCCCGTTTCTTTCCTATGAGGCGCTGCAGCGTCCGTTTTCAAAGGAAATCCTTTTCGGATTTCTGCTCACCATGGCGCTGACGTTTGTCATTCTCATCCTCAGTCTCGCCATTGCATGGCGCCTGTTTGCCAGGCGACCAAAGGAAAAGCGCGCCGTCATTGCCAATCTGTGTGCGTTTTCAAACTGCGGCTTTATGGGTTATCCCGTCATTATGGCGATTAACCCGGATCTCATGATCTATGCTGCAGCCTACAACGTCAGTTTCTCTCTCCTGTGCTGGTCTTACGGCGTCTACCTCTTCTCGCACGAGACTTCCTTCAACCCGCTCAGGATCATCAAGAATCCGACCATTATCGCCTGTATGATCGGCTTTATCGCGTTCTGCACCGGTTTCAGCCTGCCCACCGTTCTCGACAATGTCGCCAGCACGATCGGAAATCTCACTACGCCGCTCACCATGCTGCTGATCGGCACGCGTATCTACGGCATCCAGCTCTCCGAGCTGCGTGACAAAGACTATCATCTGGTCGCCGCCCTTCGCCTGCTGATCATCCCGCTTATCCTGTATCTGACCCGATTTCTGCCCATACCCACGGATATCTGGACGGTTCTGTTTGTCCTGACCGCCATGCCCTGTGGAACAATTGTCTCCATGCTGGCAGAAATTTACAATGGAGACATCCTGTTCTCTGCCAGATCGGTCGCATGGACCACGCTCCTGTCTGTCGCTACAATCCCTGTCATGTGCCTGCTGCTGTAAAAAAGG
>JAFSZW010000428.1 GCA_017458865.1 Clostridia bacterium | reverse complement strand
CGGCGGACAGCGCCAGCGGGTCATGATTGCCATGGCACTGGCCTGCCGGCCGAGGCTGCTCATCGCGGATGAACCCACAACGGCACTGGATGTCACCATTCAGCTTCAGATCATGAACCTGCTCCGGGAACTCCAGCAGGAAAATGAGATGAGCATACTCCTCATCACGCATGATATCGGCCTGGTCAATGAATTCGCAGACCGTGTGGTTGTCATGTATGCCGGACAATGCATAGAGTCTGGCAGCACACACGACGTGCTCACAAGTCCGGCTCATGCCTATACCAGTGCGCTGCTCCGCTCCGTACCGGATGTGTACGGCGTCCGCGGCCGCCTGTATTCCATTCCCGGTGCCGTGCCGGAGCGCTATGACCGGCTAAGCGGGTGCCGCTTTGCGCCGCGCTGCCCCGCAGGCTCTGCATGCACTTATCAGGCGATTCAGGATTTCCGGGAGGTATCGCCCGGGCATCTGAGCAGATGCATCATGCAAAGCGCCGACGCACCGGTGACAGAGCTGCTTTCCCGTGAGCCAGAAGGCGTAACCGCAAAAGGAAGGGAGGCGCAGCCATGAATACACCCGTCATTGAAGCGCGCCGCCTGCGGAAAACGTTTTCGCTGCAGAGCAGCCACATTTTGAAGCGCAATCTGTTTAGCGCCGTGCAGGACGTCAGTTTTGCCATTTATCCTGGCGAAACCTTTGGAATTGTCGGCGAAAGCGGATGCGGCAAATCTACCATTGCCAAAATGCTGATGTGCCTTGAGAGGCCAACCAGTGGCGAGTTCCTGTTTAACGGGACCCGCATTGACCATATGCCGGAATCAGAGCGCAGAGCGTTGCGTCCGCACTTCCAGATGGTCTTCCAGGACAGCGGCACAACGCTCAATCCTCGGAAGAGCATTGGTGACCTCCTGCGCGAGCCCATGCTCTATCATCGCATTCCCACCCCCAGGGGCATAGATGCCCGCATAGACGAACTGCTGAGCGACGTCGGCCTGAGCCGGCAGGTCAGAAACCGGTATCCGCATGAGTTTTCCGGCGGTCAGCGGCAGCGCATCTGCATCGCCCGGGCCCTTTCAGTCAATCCGGACCTCATCGTGCTGGATGAGCCGGTCTCTGCGCTGGATGTTTCCGTTCAGGCTCAGATACTCAATCTGCTGGATGAACTGCAGAAAAAGAACAGTCTCACCTATCTGTTCATCTCGCACGGTCTCGGTGCCGTTCGCTACATTTCCCATCGGATCGCCGTCATGTACCGTGGTCAGTTCGTGGAAACAGGACCATGCGAGGCGATTTTTGCACATCCCGCCCATCCCTATACACGCGCCCTGATTGACGCCGCTCCCTCCGTAAATACATCTGCCCAGACCCGTTCAAGGCTCATGATGAGCGGTGAAATCGGGAACGATACCCCGGAGGGTGTCTGTCCGCTCATTGGCCGCTGCCCGCTCGCGGGCAATACCTGCCGGAATGGGATCCATCAGCTGAGCCCTGTCCCCGGGGATCCTGACCACGAATCCGCCTGCATGCGGGCACTGGAGGCAGTCCATGATTAAATACATTGTCAAAAAAATCCTTCTGGCCATCCCCATTCTGCTTGGTATCACCATCATCGACTACATGATCATGTCCCTCGCAGGCAGTCCGCTTGATATGATGGTCGGACCTCGCGTCACGCGGGAAAGTCTGGCTATCCGCGCGGAGCAGTGGGGCCTTAACCAGCCCGTCTGGCTTCAGTACATCAGCTGGCTGCGGCAGGTCCTCAGCGGCAACCTCGGCTACTCCTACAAAAGCTTTATGCCGGTCTCTGAGCTCATTTCAGGCCATATTGCGCCCACACTGCTGCTTACCGGAACCGCGCTGCTCCTCGGCATGCTGATCGCCGTTCCGCTTGGCATTTACAGCGCCGTCCATCGCTACGAAAAGCGGGATTATGCGCTGATCGGCCTGTCATTCGGGGCCTCCTCCATTCCCGGCTTTTTCCTCTCCCTGATTCTCATCTATATCTTGACCGTCCATCTTGGCCTGCTCCCCTCACGCGGCATGTATACCCCAGGCATTGGCGGCAACGCCGGCGACATTCTCCGCCATCTCCTGATGCCCTCCGTTGTCCTCGCCGTCTCCATTGCCGGCAACAACGTCCGGTACATCCGGTCAGCCGTACTCGAAATACTGGACATGGACTACCTGCGCACAGCCAGGGCGAAGGGAATTGGCCGCAGGCTGGTTATCAATAAGCATGCCCTCAGGAATGCCCTGTTGCCCATCATCACTGTCATTGGCATGGAGATTCCCGTTCTGTTCGGCGGCTCTATCATCATTGAACAGATCTTCTCCTGGCCAGGTCTGGGGCTTATCACCATGAATGCCATCATCAGCCGGGATTATCCGGTCATCATGGGTGTCTGCCTGCTTTCCGGTGTCGTCGTGCTGGCTGCAAACCTGCTGACAGACATTCTTTATGCGCTCGCAGATCCGACCATCAGGTTTTGACGGAGGTACTCATGAACAGCAGATATTCCGCTTTCCTTCGTCGCTTTATCCGGCATAAAATGGCCGTATTCTGCCTTATTCTTCTCCTGTGCCTCATCTGCATGGCTGTCTTTGCCCCGCTGATTACGTCCTATTCACCCACAAAACCGAGTGGCAAGTTCCAACTGCCGCCCGGCGGTGAACACATCCTGGGCACGGACAAGATCGGTCGGGACATGTTCACGCGCATCCTCTATGCCATGCGTGTTTCCCTTATGGTCGGCCTTCTCTCAACGCTCATCGCTACAGCCACAGGCGTGACGCTCGGCCTGATTTCCGGCTATTTCGGCGGCATAATCGACAGACTAATCATGGGCTTTACCGACATGGTCATGTCCTTCCCCTACATCCTTCTTGTTCTGGTCGCCGCCTCGATCTTCAAGCCCGGCATGTGGTCCATTGTGCTCATCCTTGGCTTTGTCGACTGGCCGGGTGTTGCCCGTCTTGTCCGGGGAAATGTGCTTTCTCTGCGGGAAACCAATTTCATCAAGAGTGATATCACGGCCGGCATGCCGGGAACGTACATCCTTTTCTCGGAAATTCTGCCAAACACCATCGCCCCGGTGCTGGTATATGCCACCAATGTCTTTGCCATTTCCATTCTTGATGAAGCTGCTCTCTCCTTCCTCGGCATGGGCATCCAGCCACCAACGCCATCTCTCGGCAATATTCTGAATGGTGCAGAATCTCTCTCCGTCCTGACAGGCAAGCCCTGGCTCTGGCTGCCAGCCGGCATCGTCATCTTCCTTCTGGTGATCTGCATCAACTTTGTCGGCGACGCACTTCGTGACGCCTTTGACCCGCGCAGCAGTCTCTGATGAATCGCAATCCCAAAGAATGCCCACAATCTCTGGAAACGCCGAAAATACAGGCTTTCTGAAGATTGACACATGGACCACGCTCATGGTTGTCCTCAACAAAGTACTGCAGCAGGACACCTTTGCCCGAAATCTGCAGCCTGGTCATGAGTTCGTCGGTATAAAGCTTCTGCAACCATGCGTCACCATTATTCTTTCATACCCCAGCATCGAGAATTTGATACAAAGTCATATACATCTGGGCACACAAAAGCCCTTGGAATCATGCCTTTGAAGTAGCTTTGAAGTTCTTTTGAAGTTCCTTTGAAGTAGCTTTGAAGTAGCTTTGAAGTAGCTTTGAAGTTCCTTTGAAGTTCTTTTGAAGTTCCTTTGAAGTTCCTTTGAAGTTCCTTTGAAGTTCCTTTGAAGTTCTTTTGAAGTT
>JAFSZW010000427.1 GCA_017458865.1 Clostridia bacterium | reverse complement strand
TTTTTCTTCTTCATAGGTAATGTTCGAGCATCCTTCGTGATGCTGCTCTTCTTTCATAATAATGTATACATAAAGACATTCCGGCTGTCCATGAGCCGGTTTTTGAGATGCTGTAAATAGGTCGAATCTTTGCTGCCCGTATCCACCGGCTAAAGAAATGTCTCTCATTTGCCTGTACCGCGTATTGGGCATCTGAAAGACAGATAAAGATCACCGGCCGAATTTGAGGACACCGTAAAACCAATGGGCATTAGCGCTGCGCAGACACTATATCAGATACATCCTGTTCGGCAACAGGACATATAACCATATCAGTACAGGACTCATAATGGTGACAAAGCGTCACTGTCCCCGACAGTCGCATCCATCCTGTCTGCAGGTCCATATTCCTGGTACTCCGTCCTCCCATCCGGGAGCGCATTTACACATGATATACCTATATTAGGCATATCGGATAGTATCTGCGAAGGAGGATTATAACATATACCTCTTTTTATTGAAAGGATAAAATTTCTTATCTTATACTGACAATTTGGCACTCCTACTCAATTTCCATCTGCCTTTTTGTCACCCTCGGCCTGTCAGCACTGTGACATTCTGACACAATAGGCCTGAAACGAAAGAGAATCCAGCGGATTCATGACATGATATGCAAATCATATGCATTGCCTTTTCCCCGCATTCTACCAGCACATCATTATTCTGTCCGGGCATCCAACAGGATTCAGTGGGATGCAAAGGCCAGAAACATTACGGCTGATTCCATACTGAAGCCCTGAGATGAGTGCCTGTGCGGCATATTCCGATCATGTGCAGATCCTGCCATGGGTCAGCACCGTCTCTCATTTCCCTGCATCGGCGGACACCCTGTCGGAATAGATCTGGCTTCAATGTCGTTCCCGCCTGAATCAACACCGGACAGCATGATCATATACTTCAGATCTGCTCAGCGAAAACACCCTTCGGTTCCCGGTAGATCCCGGCAGCAGCGCCGAATGCATTCATGCTTCTCATCTCTGTCCGATTTGAGGCAGGCATCCTCTGAATCCGGTATAACCTGCCATTCTTCCCCCTGAGTATAGCAGCCGACATTAAGAACCGTAAACAGGCATGATCTCCGACATGTCCTTTATCATCCCTGCCGGATAACGTCCGGGCACCCCAATCTCATCCTGGAAAAAAGCTGCATTGCTTTGTACAGGACTCATCTCGACTGGACATCTGGCGATCTTCCCTGTCCTGAACCTGCTCTCCTCAATTTTTCCCTAAATATATGATATTTTATTTTAATTATTCTATGTTCCCTCTGGTTTTACTGTCAGGTCCGCAGCATCTCAAAAAGGGCTTCATGATTTGCTTGTTCAGGTGATTGGCGGCATTCCATGCAAATCAGTGTTTTCGAAGCAAACATCGTTTTTCACAAGTCGCTCTAGCTCCATGAATCCGGCAAATTGTCGCTCATCTCAGCAGCAAATCCCGACAGATCCCTCACAAGGTTCATCATACGTTCTCTGTAGGCGCCTCCCGTTTTCACGTGGATCTATGTCGCAAGAGCATACCAATTGCCATAATCGTTCACCATGCCTATGCACTGCTTCCAGGCGGACCTGAATTGCAAAGTACAAATGTCAGCATAGTTCTCTGGCAACGTGTACCCGTTTTCAGTCGGATTTGCATTGGAAATGGCTGGTTTATCGTTCCGGATGACATGGATGCTGCGAACACAGGCACTGCCTGGATGATGGACAGAAGACAGCTTCCGATCTGTCGTTTCAGGTCTTTCGGTGGCCTTTGAACCTGCTCAATGACGCAGGATGGACCAGGCATTGGAGACATAGAATCCCCCGTTTCTCGTTTTGCATTACTTAGATTTGCAAGGGGGGCTTGCCATTCACGGAGTTTCGCATTATACTGTTGCCATATGACAGGGGTCCCTGGATTTGCTGTCTCGACAGATCTGCATACGTGAAAAAGGATGTTCCTGAAGGATTTGCCCAATTCCGCAGATCTACCCGCGCAGGCACGGCACGCATATGGCCGTCTGATGCAGTCAGGGCATGCATCTACTGACCCGATTTCAGCATTTGACAGAGGAAATACATATGGATAACGAAACAGCTCGCAAGCTTTTACAGGTTGGTCAGGCATTCCATCTGCCCGGACCGTTCTTTTCGTATGAGGAAATCCTGAACGGCAATGTCAACCGGACATACAAGGTCAATTACGTCAGTGATGACGGCACGGGAATGGCTGCCCTCCAGTCCTATCTGGTGCAGAAGATCAACTCATACGCCTTCCGCAATCCAGACGTCCTGATGAGCAACATTGAGAAGGTTACCGACCACATCAGCACCAAGTGCCCGGATAAAGTTTGTATGCACTTTCATCACACCGAGCAGAACGGGACACGCAGGTCCTATCTCGAGGAAGGCGACAGTTTCTGGCGCATCTACAACTATATTCCTGCCATCACCTATAACAAGTGCGATGATGTCAGCATCATCCGCAGTGCCGGAAAGGCATTCGGCGAGTTCCAGATGGCGCTCAGCGATTTCGATGCCTCCCAGCTTTTTGAGACCATCCCAGACTTTCACAACACCCGCAAGCGCTATGAGACCCTCATCAAAGATGCAAAGGCAGATCCTGAAGGGCGCCTTGACGAGGTTCGTCCCGAGCTGGATTACCTCCTGGCCGTCCAGGATGACGCCTGCCGGCTGACAGACCTCTTCAACGAAGGGAAGCTGCCGCTGCGCGTCACACATAATGACACAAAGATCAACAACGTCCTGTTTGATCCCGAAACCCAGGAGCCCATCGTCGTCATCGACCTGGATACCGTTATGCCCGGTCTCATCGGCAATGATTTCGGGGATGCCATCCGCTTTGCTGCCAACTTTACGGAAGAGGATGCAGAGGACACCTCAAAGACAGGCCTGGACCTCAACATCTTCTGGGCTTTTGCAGACGGATTCCTGAGCCAGACTGCCAGGACGCTGCTCCCGGCCGAAATCGATACGCTCGCGCTCTCCTGCTTTGCCATCACCTGCGAACTTGCCACGCGGTTCCTGGATGATTACCTGGTTGGTGACAAATACTTCAAGGTCAAAGTCGACCGGCACAATCTCATCCGCACCCACTGCCAGATCGCCCTGGCGCAGGATATGCAGAAAAAGCTGGGTGCCATGCAGGCCATTGTCCGCAGCTGCGTGGACAAGTACAGCCGCACCTGAGAGAATTTTTATAGCCCGTCCATATGGACGGGCTGTGTTGTTTCGCTCCGCAGACTCAATGTGCCTGTCCAGTTGCAGCCGGGCCAGCCAGGCCACAGGAAGGCCATGGACGCATAAGTGTGCTCAGACGGTCTTCTCTACCGCCCGAATGAACCGGCTTATGGCCTCAAGACCGCCCCGCAACGTTTCCTCACTGCAGGCGTATCCGATTCGCATGCTCTTCGGCTCACCGAAACAGTCGCCCGGTGTCACAAAGGCGCCGCTTTCAACGTACATCAGCCGGCACATGTCATAACTGCTCATCGGATAGTCGTAATGAACAAGGGCTGTCGTGCCTGCCTGAGGCCTGACATAATGCAGATGCTGCTCCTTCTCAATCCACTGATCCAAAATGGGCAGATGGCTGCGGACAATTCCGCGGCTCCTGGCCAGGATTTTGTCCCTGTTGTTCAGGGCAATCGCTGCGATCTGCTCATCCAGCATGCCGCAGCTGATCAGGTTGTAGTCCCTGTGAGACATGAATGATCTCACGACATCCTTATCCCTGCACGCAATCCAGCCGAGGCGGATGCCGGCAAGAGAGAAGACCTTTGACATGCTGCTGACCGAAATGCCCTTTTCATAAAGATCCGCGATGGACGGACTGTAAACATCGTCCTGGGTCAGGTGTCGGTAAACCTCGTCACAGAGGATGTAAGCCCCACAGCCTCTGGCCATATCAATGATCGCCTCAAGCATCTCCGGGGGCATCAGGGCACCGGTAGG
>JAFSZW010000426.1 GCA_017458865.1 Clostridia bacterium | reverse complement strand
GGCCACGCTGCCTCCAAGCACCAGGTCCGCCTCAACCGTATGCCCAACCGCCTCATGCGCCAGCATGCCGGCCATAAGGCCGCCAAGGACCACGGTCTTGAGCCCTGCTTCCGGGAAAATGCCCTCGCGCTTGTCCATCAGCTGACGGATGAGCTCATCAATTTCCGGATGCAGATGGGTAAGATCACTGAAATTGTCCTCAAAGCTGCCCGCGCCGCCAAATGCCTTAAACAGCTCCACCGGCGCGCCGTCACCCGTTTCAGCGGACACAAACACATAGATGTAGCAGCGCGGCGTTGTCACATGGCCGCAATACGCATCCGATGTATAGATGATCTTGTCCTGCGAATCCTCGGTGTATATGACGCGGCGCGTTGCCAGGTCCGGGTAATGCTGCGCAATATACGCGTCCACTTCCCTGCACGCATCGATAATGCGCTTTTGCTCAAAGTCGACAATCTCCCGGTTCAGCGGCACCGTCCCGCTGCCAACTGCAGGGACCGCCTCAGCTGCCCGCATGGCATGCACATCCAGAAAGCGCGCATTGTCCGTCGCCATCCGGATCACCGTTTTTACGTCCTGCTCTGAATAGCTGGCTATGGAGGCAAAGCCCGTGCTTCCCCCAATGCGAACCCGTGCACTCAGTCCGCGGCTGGCGCTGCGGCTGTTGCCCACCAGATCGCCCTTAAGCAGCGCCACACGCCTTGAGCGGTTCTCATGTCCCCGCACAACCGTCTGCGCACCTGCATCAAATTCCAGATTTTCCCTGATGATATCCTGAAGCATTCCTCTACTCCCTTCGCATTCTGCAGCCAGATGCACTGCAAGTGATTCGTATCCGTCCGCCGCCCCGGGCAGTGCGGCAAATTCCTCTTATGTTCCCAGTACTTTCAGTACCTCCGGCAGGACAACCCTGTCTGCCGGCAGCCAGTCAACCAGATCCAGTTCCTCAGTGCTCAGCCAGGCAGATGCCTCATGCTCGAGCAGCGTCAGCGTGCCCTCCGCCAGACTGCAAAGAAAGCAGTCCATAGAGAGATGGAAATCCGGGTAATCGTACTCAATCCGGGTAAGAAACCGGTCTACCGTTATCGTCGCGGCCAGCTCCTCCCGGATCTCCCGGATCAGCGCAGTCTCAGCCGTCTCACCCTTCTCAAGCTTCCCGCCGGGAAACTCCCATCCATCCTTCTGCTCGCCGTATCCCCGCTGGGTTGCAAACACCCTGTGATCCTGACAGATCACCGCAGCGGCAACGTGAATGGCGCGAAACAGCCGGCCATCCTTTATCACGTACGACCGTCCGATCTTTATATCGTCCAGCTCATCGCTGCTGATGCCGTGCAGGATCTGCCTGCCGTCCGCGCCCTCAAGCGTGACCGTAAACCGGTCTGACGCCGCAGCATCTGCCGGTTTTGCCCCGCGCTGTCCGTACGCAGCGGGCGGAAAACTCCCGCCCGTAACCGTCCAAATCTCCAAGTCCGATTGCCTCCCCGGATTCAAGGGAATGCATCCCTGCTTTCATCTGAGATGCGTTCCTTTTGTATGCTTCGTGTATTATATCAGATAACGCGGCATTTTCAATGCGAAATTGCCAGACAGAGCATTCCATCTACTGTCCGTTAAAATTTTCTCCAAAGGGGGCTTGCAATATACCCCATGGGGGTATATAATGCCGCAGGAGGTGATTGTTACGGATAACGCCACGAAACCATCTGAAACGCCCGTGGACGAGGCGGCCTGCTGCAAGGTGCGCACGAAAAAGCGCAGCCCTGAGGAAGCGAAAAACCTGATCAACCGGCTGAACCGGATAGAAGGCCAGATCCGCGGCATCCGGTCCATGGTGGAAAAAGACGCCTACTGTCCGGATATCCTGACACAGGTTGCCGCAGCCAGTGCCGCGCTCGGCAGCTTTTCAAAAGTGCTGCTCGACAGTCATATCCGCACCTGTGTGGCCAATGACATCCGAAACGGGAATGATGAAACGATTGAGGAGCTGCTGACCACGCTCCAGAAACTGATGAAATAAACCAGTCAAGATAGAAGGGATCTGTATGGAACAATACCAGGTAACCGGCATGAGCTGCGCCGCATGCAGCGCGCGCGTGGAAAAGGCCGTCTCAGCCGTTGATGGCGTCAGCAGTTGCTCCGTGTCTCTGCTGACCAATTCCATGGGCGTCGAGGGCACCGCGAACCCCAGTGCCGTCATTGCCGCCGTCGAGGCTGCCGGATACGGCGCGAAGCTGCGCGGACAAAACGCGTCAAGTTCTGCCGCAAATAATGCAACAGATGCTATGGATACATCTATTCTAGAAGACCGGGAAACGCCGGTCCTGCGCCGCAGGCTCATTGCCTCTGTCGGCTTTCTTCTCATCCTCATGTATTTCTCCATGGGCCACATGATGTGGGGCTTTCCCCTGCCCGCCTTTTTCAGCGGTAACCATGTTGCCATGGGCCTCATCCAGCTGATTCTCGCAGCCATTGTCATGGTCATTAACCAGAAGTTCTTTGTAAATGGCTTCAAAGGCCTGCTCCACCGGGCGCCCAACATGGATACGCTCGTCGCCCTCGGCTCCTTTGCCTCATTCCTCTGGTCTACGCTGGTGCTCTTTGCCATGACAAGAGCCCAGACAGATGGACGCATGGATCTGGTCAGCACCTACATGATGGATTTCTACTTTGAGTCCGCTGCCATGATTCTGGCCCTGATCACCGTCGGCAAAATGCTTGAGGCCCGCTCCAAGGGCAAAACAACGGATGCCCTCAAGAGCCTGATGCGCCTCGCACCGAAAACCGCCACGGTTCTCAGGGACGGCAATGAGGTAACCATTGGCATTGACCAGGTCATGCGCGGCGACCATTTCATTGTCCGCCCGGGTGAGAGCATTCCGGTAGACGGCGTCGTCCTTGAGGGCAGCAGCGCCGTCAATGAATCCGCCCTGACCGGTGAAAGCATTCCGGTCGACAAGAGCGCAGGCGACCCCGTCAGCGCCGCGACGATAAACCAGTCAGGCGCCCTGATCTGTGAGGCCACGCGCGTGGGCGAGGACACGACGCTCTCCCAGATCGTCAAGATGGTCAGCGATGCCGCCGCAACCAAGGCGCCGATTGCCAAGATTGCGGACCGCGTCTCCGGCATTTTCGTTCCGGCCGTCATCACCATCGCGGCCATCACCACCGTCATCTGGCTGCTCGCCGGCCAGACCTGGGCCTTTGCACTGGCCCGCGGCATCTCGGTCCTGGTCATTTCCTGCCCCTGCGCCCTGGGCCTTGCCACACCTGTGGCAATCATGGTCGGCAACGGCATGGGCGCCAAGAACGGCATTCTCTTCAAGACCGCCGTATCGCTTGAAAATGCGGGCAGCATTGACATCATCGCGCTTGACAAGACCGGAACCATTACAAAGGGCGAACCAAGGGTCACAGGCCTTTACCCCGCGCCCGGCCTTAATGAAACCGAGCTGCTCCGCCTGGCCGCCTCCCTTGAGAGCATGAGTGAGCACCCGCTGGCCAGAGCGGTGATCGAGTACGCGGGCACCGAGTCGGTCAGCCCTTCGCACGTGTCCGATTTCAGGGCACTTCCCGGCAACGGCCTGACCGCAACCCTTGACGGCCAGGTGCTGACCGGCGGCAGTTTCGCCTACATCAGCGGGCAGACCGGCAGCCTGCCCGGGGATGTCCGCCCGCTCACAGAGCGTCTGGCTCAGGAAGGCAAGACACCACTGTGCTTTGTCCTTGGCGGGCGCTACATCGGCACAATCGCTGTTGCAGATGTCATCAAGGAGGACAGTCCCGAGGCCATCCGGCAGCTGCAGAATCTCGGCATCCGCGTCGTCATGCTGACCGGTGACAATGAGCGCACCGCAAAAGCCATAGGGCAGCTGGCAGGCGTCGACGAGGTCGTCGCAGGCGTCCTGCCGGACGGCAAGGAAGCGGTAATCCGCAGGCTGCAAAAATCCGGCAGGGTCGCCATGGTCGGTGACGGCATCAACGATGCCCCTGCCCTGACCCGCGCCGATATCGGCATTGCCATTGGGGCAGGCACGGATGTCGCCATTGACGCGGCCGATATCGTCCTCATGAAGAGCAGCCTCATGGATGTGCCGGCAGCCATCCGGCTCAGCCGCGCAACCCTTCGCAATATCCACCAGAACCTGTTCTGGGCGTTCTTCTACAACGTCATCGGCATCCCGCTGGCTGCCGGTCTCTGGTATCCGCTCTTCGGCCTCAAGCTGAACCCCATGTTCGGCGCAGCCGCCATGAGCCTGTCCAGTTTCTGTGTTGTCACCAATGCGCGCCGGCTCAATCTTTTCAACCTGCGCAATGCAGAAAAAGACAAGCCCCTCAAAAAGCACATTCGGCATAACCCCAATCAACCCGACCCAACAAAGGAGGAACCTGTATCCATGGAAAAGACACTGAAAATTGAGGGCATGATGTGCCCCCACTGCGAGGCAACCGTCAAAAAGGCGCTTGAAGCCATTGATGGCGTCAGCGAGGCAAATGTCAGCCACACCGCCGGCACTGCTGTCGTCACCCTTTCTGCCGAGGTCGACAATGCCACGCTGACCAAAGCCGTCGAGGACAAGGACTACAAGGTGCTGAGCGTCGCCTGATCCCAAAAACACGGCACAGCCATTCGGCTGTGCCGTGTTTGTATATGCCATAAAAGCTTTCCACAAACGGTGCTGCATCCCCGTGCGCGTTGACTTTTCCTCTGCCCTGTACTACAATTGCACCAGACTTTTGAGAAAGGATGACGACTATGAACGCGATTACCCCGGAACTTCTAAACACCTTCAACGATGCCTACTGCTCCGACAGCGGCCGCCAGCTGGCAACCCTGGCACTCTCCAAGAGTGACCTGTACAACGTTGCCTTTTCCCCGAAAGATGCCTTCAAGCTTCGCCAGAAGTTCTCCATTGAGATCCCCACCATGGAGGTCACCAATCAGAAGCATTCCGGCCGCTGCTGGCTTTTTGCGGCGACCAATGTCCTGCGCGAGCGCATCGCCAAAGCCCGGAACATCGAGAAGTTCGAGCTCTCCCAGAGCTACCTGGCTTTCTTTGACAAGTTCGAGCGCTGCAACTACTTCCTTGAGAGCATGATAGAGACGGCAGATCTGCCGACGGATGACCGCACGGTGATGTTCATCCTGAATACCGGTGTGCATGACGGCGGCCAGTGGGATATGTTCGTCAACATCGTCCGCAAGTACGGCATCGTCCCCAAGGACGTCTACGATGAGACCTACCAGAGCAGCAACACGCGTCAGCTCAATTATGTGCTGAACCGCGCGCTCAAGATCGGCGCCGCCAGGCTTCGCGAGCTGATTCACGCCGGTGCCTCTCATGATGAGGTTGAGGCCGAAAAGAACAGCATTCTTGGCAGGATCTACGGCTTCCTGTGCAGCTGCTATGGCGAGCCGCCAAAGACGTTCTCCTTTGAGTGGATCGACAAGGAGAAGAAGGACTATCATGTCGAAACCGACCTGACCCCCCTTTCCTTTGCAGAGCGCTACGGCGTTTTCACGCTGCTCGATGACACCGTGAGCATCATCCACGCGCCAACCGAGGACAAGCCGTATGATAAGACCTTTACCATCCGGTACCTGGGCAATGTCGTAGGCGGCAAGGATGTCTGCCACCTGAACCTCTCGCTTGATGATTTCAAGGGCGCCATCATCGCCCAGCTCAAAGACGGCAAGGTCGTCTGGTTCGGGAGCGATGTCGGTCACTACGGCGACCGCGAGCTCGGCATCTGGGATGACAGGAGCTTTAACTTTGACCTGCTCTCCGGGCTTGATATGTCCATCTCCAAGACGGATGCCCTCAACTACGGTCTCTCCGCCATGAACCATGCCATGGTCATCACGGGCGTCCAGATTGAGGACGGACGGCCCACCCGCTGGCGCATTGAAAACAGCTGGGGCGACGAGAAGGGTGACAAGGGTTACTACGTCTGCTCCGACTCATGGTTTGACCAGTACGTCTACCAGGC
>JAFSZW010000425.1 GCA_017458865.1 Clostridia bacterium | reverse complement strand
GACAGGGTGACGCTGCCCGGCGCATTGGTGAACTTGATCGCGTTGGAAAGGATGTTGATGAGCACCTCTTTGAGCTTCGTATCATCACCGATATAGTAGTCATCCACATGGCTGAGAACGCGGCATTCATAGTTCAGCCCCTTGTTGCTGCACTGAGACATCACCATGGTGTTGATCTGGTCGAGGACTGCATGGAACGAGAATTCCTCCTTGCGCAGCACAACCCGGCCGGATTCAATGCGGCTCATATCCAGAATGTCGTTGATCAGGCCCAGCAGATGATGGGCGCTGCCGCCGATTTTCTCAAGATAG
Organism: Clostridia bacterium; assembly: GCA_017458865.1. Lineage (GTDB taxonomy): Bacteria > Bacillota > Clostridia > Christensenellales > Aristaeellaceae > Ventricola. Next base: position 6,804 of record JAFSZW010000425.1, on the reverse strand, counting down.
TCCCGCGTCTGGCTTGTAAGGGTATCATCATGCAGTGCCAGTTCGTCGAGGCCAATGATGGCATTCATCGGCGTTCGGATCTCATGGCTCATATTGGAAAGGAACGCGGTTTTCGCCTTGTTTGCTTCCTCGGCCTGCTTGAGTGCCTCAACGAGCGCCTCGTTCTTTGCCATGGATTCTCGCATTTCCTCGTCGACCTCAGTGAATCCGAGACCGACGGCATGGACGATATGGTCATCCCTGTCCTCTGCCCTGCGTACGCCGGCCATTCGGATCATCTCATAGTATTCCCTGCCGTCGCGGTTTGCCAGATAGGTATAGGCAATAATGGGTTGTGTCGCCAGCCTTTCCCGAACATTGTCAGGATTGATAAAGTTCAGGAATCCCTCCCGGTACTTTTCCGTCACAGAATGCTCCGCATACCAGGTAAAACGCTCCATATACGGGAAATGGATGCCGGCCATACTCTGCTCATGGTCGTTAGGATCGTTCCGGTAGCATACACCGTCATTCTCATCCAGATTGACATGATACACGCAGCGGTAATCCGATGCCATAGCGGTAATCATGCTGTTCGCCTGTGTGGTGGTGTGTGTAATATAATACCTGAGACTGTCTTTGAGCTGCGATATGTACTGACCGAGCGACTGAATATCCCCATGCTGAATATCAGGAACGTTAATGGTTGTATTCCTGTCAGGAAAATCCTTTGTCAGTGCACTGAGATCCTCGGCCAGGTCTCCGACATTCGCGCATATTATCTCCATCTGCCGGCTGTACTGACTGGTCAGGAAAATGGTTATGCCAATGCCAACCGCGAGGAAAAGTGCGCAGGCGACCAGGGTTGTGATCTGACTCCTGTTGACCTGGTTATCATACCATTTGGCGTCGAAATCAGCGGTTACGACACCGGCAACCTTTCCCTCTGAATCAAACACCGGACTGAACGCGCTGTAAAACCGTCCCCATGCGTCCTCATACGGCTTCTCATCGACAGATGGAATGCCCTGGCTTGCCGCGTAAAGCGCATCCGTATAAACCACAGGAGAGCCAAATGCACCGGGTGCAATCGGGTCAGGGTCTATGCCGAAAGTGAATGTCCTGTTACCCATATCCCGGACATAGTAGATGTAATCAAGGTTGATATTGTCCCGGAACCGGATCAGCGTATGCAGGACTGCCTGATACTCAGGGGTATCCACATCCTCTGCTGTCAGCCTTTTGAGCACATCGCCATCCAGCATGGACGCAGCGGTATTGACAATATCCAGCATGCGTTCATTGATCTGTGTCTTGGTGGCTTTGCGTGCCTGAGTCATCAGGATGGTTCCAAGCAGCAGATTTGAGGCAATCAAGAAAACCGAAACAAGTAAAACCGCTCTGGCTTGCAGACTCATTTTTGTTCTCGCCATGGTTTATCCCCTTTGCAGTAGTTATCAGAATCAGATGCTGTATAAGGCAGAACTGAACCGTTCACATGTTGCATGTGTCCGGCAGAGTAATTCAAAAGCAGCTGGATGACCGCATTTATCAGAGGTACAGCAGGTACCAGAGGATCATCCTGTCCGGCATGTAATCCGTTTCCTGAATCGCAGGTGCTGATACCTGACAATGGAGATTGTATCATGATATGAGCAATTTTACCATATACAAAGTACAATTTGTCTGTATGCTAATTTTTTGTTCCCGGGCTCAAATTGAGAATTATGACCGGCATAGTATTACAACTGCTTCATGAAAAGTCGTCCTAAATCGTCGCAATAACGAGGTTTTTATCTGTTTTTTATGTTAAGTGTGGGAACATGGATATTTTACAGTTGTAATGTACGAATATATAACCGGACTAAAACTGACAGCGCCGAAGAGCCGTCAGTTTCTATTCTATTATATTTTGTTCAGGATCACAGGATTCTTCAGTTTTTAATCCGCTCACGCAGCAGTTTCAGTTTTATTTCAGCCTGTTCAATAAGAAACACATGCCCCAGTCTGTGAATGAATTCAGGATCGATTCCAATATTGTCACCATGGCTGCTTACTGCGCCTCTCAGACCGGCATACGGGAATGTTCCATCTCTGCCAACCGTGTTTAGCAACACAAACGCTGCACTTCCCGGATGCCATATGCTGTCATAAACATCCTCCTGCATCGCTTCATCGTCTGTTTCCCATGTTCTGTCCAATACTTTATCAATCATGCGTTCAGCAATGTATGTTGACCAGATGTTGTATCCTGTGCGCATGATCTCGCGCTCAATCTTATCATCAAGGTTTTCACAATAATCACGGTAGAAGAATCCACCATCCACCTCATAGCGCCTGCAGTATATTTCAGCAAGTGAACGAAGGATCATCTCTTTTAATCCGGGTTTATCCGCTCGAATCAGAATGCCATCGACCTCATGCCCCTCATCGTCTGCCCCATACATAAAAATATGGCTGTCCATGTTCCGGATATACTCTTCGAGCACCATACCGTCCGGCAGATTCGCCTGGTAACCTTTTGTGCGAAGAAGGTAGATGAGCGTGGACGGGCCATCATCAGCTTCACAGGCAAACAGCTGAACGTTCAGCTTCCTGTCATAGATCTTTGAAAACGCTTCAACAGTCTGTTCGAAGAGATTCTGAAGCGCCTTTTCCGGCCTGCCAACCACACGTTCTGCCTGTTTTCTCCGCCATTTCAGCATATTTACTGCTTCCTCATTCCTGACATCCAGATTGTATATCACCTTCTCATATGGAAGGTAGGTGTTCACATTGGCGACAGATGTGTTCTTCAGTTCAGCGATCTGTTTTACGCTCAATCCTCTGGCATATAAGCGCTGTATCTCATCTGACATCTCAGTCTGAAACAGTCCACCGGTCACGAGGATCTTCTTTACTTTCATCGGACTAATTCCGAACTGCTCCGCGATACTCCGCATGGATGGTTTCTCTTTATCACCATCGGTATAAGGCCTTCCATATGCCTCACACACCTCCATGACCAGAGATTCCTGAATGGATTCGACCTCTTCCTTCGTACCGGTTTCTATCGTTTCATTTATTTCAATGGTATCTATCATTGTACCTCCTAATCATCCGCATAAACCGCTCCAGGGGGGAACGGAAGCTTACCTCATGCCGTGGCAGTACTTGTACTTCCGTCCGCTGCCGCAAGGACACGGATCATTTGGATAAACCTTCTGTCCTCTGGTCCTTTGTGTCGTTCCCTCCGGAGTCACACGAGTGTCGTGATACCTTGACGCACTCACCTCATAGTCCACCTCAATTCCCCTCGCTTTCAATTCCGCCTCATGCGCCTTCAGAATGGCTGCCATGTGAGAGCTGCCCGGCATAACTTTCGAACCTGGCTTAAGGTTTTTTAAGATTTCAGTGGGTGAGACATTCGGACTCTCCTCAAATCTCCCGTTAATAACCGGTGCTTTCTGGCCATACCTCTTCTCATACAGTTCATTCGGTGGCCATCCATTCCGTGACATCTGCCCCGTACCATTGTATAGCTGAACAAGGATGTTTAATATCTCCATCATTTCATCCTGGGTGAGCTCGTGTATACCGAGGATGCCGATTAGTTCATTAACTGATTCCTGAGGCATATCCTCCCCAGTTCTGAAGCCAATGGAGAAATGACGGACCAGACCTACCGCATCATCCTCACTCATCTTCCACCTGGTCTTCAGATAGTTTTCCATCGCAGTTGCCTCCGGGGTTTCTATGTACCCCTTCTGCAGAACCTGCATGACCTCGTCGTAAGTCAGGATACGGTAGTCATCCAGCTTAACCGGATCCTTTTTCTTTTCTGACCTGACTGCCTTTACAAGGACATCTGAATCAATCGGAATCAGTTCGTTTCCATCAAACTTACAGGTGATACCAACTGCAAATAGTCCAGGTGTTCCGGCCAATTCAGTATGGTTTGCAATGGCAAGCATTGTGCGGAGCATCTCAGTGTAATCCTTTTCACTGATGTCCCCTACAGCAGGATGTTTTTCTTTCCCGCTCTCAAATACCTTATAGAGTTCCTTGACCGGAATCACTCCGTAGAAAATTGGAACCGTCTGCAGGGAAGTAAGCATCCATCTGAAAACTTCTGCGGGGTACTGAGTACTCATACTTTCCATCTCCTTAAAGCGATTGTTCTTTTTTCAATTCATTTCAATCAAGTCAATGAAAGGATTATAGCCTGAGGCACCCATTATGTCAATACATCCCCTTTATTTTCAATCCATTTCAATCAAGTCGGTTTGAACGAACCATTGTGCTTCCGCACTCAAATTGAGAATTATGACTGGCAAAATGAAAAGACGACTTCGTGAAATACCGACTTGAAGTATTAAATTCCGTAATAACGTGATTTTTCCCTGATATTTTTCTCAAGTTGAGCGTGGTAGCACAACAACAGCCTCATAGAAAGCTGACTGGATATCAATATCGGAATGACGTAATATTTTCCAGACGATTTGCAATCTGAAATGAAAGCGATCCCGGGCTAATTACACAGCGGATGTCCTTCCCCATAGAACGTTGGGTGAACCGCTATTCGAAGGACCGGACACAACAAGCGCAGATCCTCCGCAGCGTCATCCTGTTAAGAGACTGAGATAACGTTGAGGAGGATACTGCCAAAATGTGCAATCAGGTTGCTTTTAGGCCAGCAGTTCTGGGGTCAGTTTGCTGCAAGGTTTACACCGAAGTTGGACGTTTCCGATTTCCTGCCACCATTACCTTGGCAGGCAAATAATGATATGGATCGGGTAAGTGGAAGATCAGAGAACAAGGACGGGATATCCGTCCGGCCGGCAGATGGTAATCGGCAAGCTGTCAAAGCTGTGCAGCAGGATCCAGGATTCACCGGGACGCAGGGTCGGAATCTGCCAGGACTTGCTGCCGCAATGGATGATGTATCCTTTTACCGTATAGGCGGGAATATCATTTCTACATGAAATGGTCAGGCGATGCGCGGTCCGGTGTGCCTTTATCGGGCAGTATTCCCGCTGGATCGTGAAAAAGGACGGTTTCGGGGTGCCTGTCAGGTCTGTTGAGCCGTGAATGCGCACTGAATCTGCACCGACTTTCGCCTCGCCCATGTGCGTTCTGTAATCATTGAGACTGAAACAGATGGTGCCGGCGATCTGCGGAAACTGCCTGTAGCAGGCCATCTTTTCGAGGAAGATCCGGGTGCGAGCAGCATCTCCGCCTGGGAAAGCGGGCTCACAGAGGCCGAACTCGGATGTAACCATGACGCGGCCGGGATTCGCCTGGATGAGGGCCTGCCAGCCTTCCATCTGGGTCACGCCCGTGTGCCATGTACCAATGTAGTCGTTGATCATCATGACATCGCCAGAGGCTGTTCCATCTGAGCGCGGGCAGTTCCATGCCGTGCTGGTGACGTAATTTGCCTGGCGGGCCGGGTCCAGTTCATGGACAAAGCCTACAGCCTTTCGAATCAGCTGCTGGCTTGGCCATGTATTTGCAGCGAGTTCATTGCCAATGCCCCAGGCAAAGATACAGGGATGGCTTCTGTGCGCCTCAATCATCTCCGAAATCTGCTGCCTGAGTACAGGCCAGATCTCTGCCTGCCGGGCGGGATCTGTCGGATAGGTGCCCCAGAGCGGCACTTCTTCCTGTACAAGCAGCCCGTGACGGTCGCACCAGTCAAGCACCCAGTCATCCTGCTGCCAGTGGAAACGCGTCAGCACGCTGCTGCACGCCCGCAGACGACTCAGCATCTTTTCAATGACCTCCCGGCTTTCAGCAAGGCCAAAGCGGGGATCTGAGCCGGGCATCCATTCCATTCCGGGCAGCCGAACCGGCTCGCCGTTCAGGCGCCATTCAGGTCCGTACATGCGCAGCTGACGGAATCCGAAACAGATGGTCTGCTCATCCGAGTAGATGCCGTTTGTGTAAAGGACAAGTCTCAGCGTGTACAGCTCAGGACGGTCGAAATGCCAGTACCTGGCATGCTCAAGAATCCGGGAGAAACTCATCTCCGGCTGCAGATCGCAGATTGTTTCCTCCATGATGGACGTATCGCTGAGCGGACGGCAGCTGCCCTCTGCACCGGCGTAGAGCTCAAAGGAAAGCTCAGCATTTTCAAGATCTCCATCCAGTGTGCAGTGGACATGGAAGAACGCAGCACCATGGTCATTGCGGACATTCATCTCTGCAAGCACGGGCATGCCGTTTACGGATGCACCGGAAATACAGACCGGGCCGGTCTGATACCATTCCACCGGACGGATAAGCCCGCCGTCATCCGGCCAGTCGAAGCTTTTGCCAATGGGGATGGCTGACTCAGATGGACGGTTATCAACGGATACTGTTATTTCTGCAGAGGCATCATCCTCAAGATGCTTTGTGACATCCAGAACAAATGGCGTATAACCGGAACCCAGGTGTTCACCTGCAAAGGCGCCGTTCACCCAGACGCGCGTATCGCGATAGGCGCCGCGGAAGCGCAGAAAGGTTCGCATGGAACTGACGGGGGCAAGGTCAATCTGTGTTCGGTACCAGCCGAGTCCCAGTTTGCCCCGTGTCCCGTCGTGGATACCCCAGGTATGAGGCACCCGGACAGACTGCGCCTTTTCAAGGCAGGTGCTGTCATCTCCCATTGCAAATTCCCAGATTGGAATCTCTGTCATGTTTCCCCTCGTTTTCAAGTATTGTCGTGTTTGGCTTTGCAGCCTGGCAGACCAAAGCGGTATGACGGTCGCTATCTGACAGGCTGAATGTGCGAGGACTGGCTGTCATGTAGCCATGGCTTTGCTGTCAGGCAAAGAATGCAGGAAAGCGCAGATCTGGTCT
>JAFSZW010000424.1 GCA_017458865.1 Clostridia bacterium | reverse complement strand
TGGGCCCGCATCCTTGATGCGCTTGGCATGGACTTTGACGGGGCAACCATGGAAAAGTATTTTAGGCAGAACCTGATGTCAAGCGGCATTCCCATGGAGGGTGCGGGGGAACTCCTCAGCGTGCTCGGCAGCCGATTTGAACTGGGCGTTGCCAGCAACGGTCCATACGAGCAGCAGGTTAACCGACTGTCTGTTGCAGGGTTTGTCGACTGCTTTACCTATTTCTTTGTGTCACAGCGGATTGGATACTCGAAGCCGGATGCCCGCTTTTTTGATGCGGCACTGGCCGGGATCAATCAGGGGAGAGCTGAACGCGGAAAAGCGCCGGTTCTGCCGGATCAGGTGCTCATGGTGGGCGATTCCCTGACCTCCGATATGGACGGGGGCATCGGCTATGGGCTCAGGACCTGTTATTATGATCCGGCATATGGCGGAACCCAGGGAAGACAGGTGGACCTGGTGATCCACTCACTAAAGGAACTCTGCATGCTGGCAGCGGACGAGGCGGAGCGTTACGATGCGGAAAAGGCTTGAGGATGCGTTCCTCGCTGCCGAGGCGACAGGCATGATATGCACGGTCTGCGGCAGGAAGATGAAAAGGCAGGATGCTGCCATGAAATGCCCAAACGGGCATACGTTCAATGGCAATCGCAGGGGATATTTCAATTTCCTCAGCAGGCCGTTTTCCGGCGCCTATGACAGGGCACTGTTCGAGTCACGCCGCCGTGTCCTTGAGGCCGGCTGTTACCAGGCAGTAGTGGATGAGATACGCACGGTGCTATCAGATGGCGATGCAGTACTTGATATCGGTTGCGGAGACGGGTACTATATTCGCGCATTGCGGTCCGCATGTCCGTCCGCTAAATTCACGGGGGTCGATATCAGCCGGGATGCCATAGAGGCGGCGGCGGATGGCGGTGCGCTCTGGTGCGTTGCGGACATGCGGCATCTGCCGTTCCGGGACCATGCATTTGACCTGCTGCTTGATATCCTGTCGCCTGCGGACTACGCAGAATTCCGGCGTGTCCTGAAACCGGACGGCATGCTCGTCAAGGTGACGCCGGGTCCAAAGTATCTGGCTGAAATCCGCGAGGCACGGGGACTTACGGACAGTCAGAGCGCCGCGGACCGGTATCTGGGCGAACACATGCAGATTCTGAGAGCCGCCCATGTCTTTAAGGCAATTCCGGTAGATGGAACACTCTGGGCAGATTTTGTCCGCATGACCCCGATGAATCAGGATCTTACAGAGCAGGAGATCTGCGAACTGGCCGCGCGCCCGACGGAGACGGTTACCATTGATCTGAATATCTCGTTCGCAAAGGCCTGATACAATGCTCAGGCGTGGCGGGACGGGGACATGGTTTTCTGGCAGATATGACAAAAGATGATACGCGGCATGGAAGGCGTATGAAAATGGCGAAAATGCCTGCCAAAATTGCTGAACATTCCCGGAAAGTCTTGAAAATTATGATCTTATGTTGTATTATTGACACGATATTTTTAATGTTGCATGAAACCACTTGAAAGGGTCCTGAAATGAAGGATATCGTTTTACGGAACTGGGACGAGCTTCAGATTGCGATCTTTGATGACGTCTGGGACGAGAAGATAAAGCGATATCGAGATAACCGGATCTACCGTGGGTGCAGTGACCTGACATGGTCATTGACACCATCCCTCAACCGGGTCTGCGGTCATGACCTGAAACTGGAGTTTCAGGTGCTCCGCAGTTTCAGAAAGTACGGATACGCCGAGCTCGCGGACTATACGGATCCATGGAAGCTCCTGACGGTTGCGCAGCATCATGGCCTGCCGACAAGGCTCCTTGACTGGACGTATTCGCCGCTTGTGGCAGCCCACTTTGCCACTGAGGATATTTCAAAGTACGACCGGGACGGCGTAATCTTCTGCCTCAATGTACCGGATTTCAAGCGGTATCTGCCAGATGCCCTGAGGCGGCGCCTGGAGCAGACGAGCAGCAACATTTTCTCCATTGACATGCTTGAAAAGGTCGCGCCGAAACTTGAAGATCTGGTCGGCCTTTCAGATGAGCCGTACGTGCTCTTCTTTGAGCCATCCTCAATGATTGACCGGATCGCCAATCAGTATGCGCTGTTTTCAGTGGTCAGTGATTCTGCCGTGCTGCTGGATGAGATCATCGAAAAGCACGGAATAGACTGCACCCGTTACATCATTCCCAAAGAGGTCAAACTGGAGATTCGCGATAAGCTGGATTACATCAATATCTCGGAGCGGATGATTTATCCCGGACTTGACGGCATCTGCAGGTGGATCACCCGGCGCTTTTCAAACCTGGGGCCCATGTATAACGTGAGCCGCAGGGACGGCTGATTCACATTCGGCAGCCCGGGTGGGTCAGATAAGGCCTGTCTGGCATCCATTGTTGGCAGAGCGGAAACGCTTTTCCATATATTCGTTTCTATTTTTCAATATTCTAGGAGGTTCAGATCATGAAGAAAATCATCTGCATGGCCCTGGCTCTGACGTTTGCAATCGCAGCATTTGCATGCGCGCAGGCCGCAACAAAGGTCACTATCTGGCACACCTTCACCGATGCACAGCAGGCGGCACTTGAAAAGTACGCAGCTGACTTCAATGCCAGCCAGAGCGACTATGAGGTTGTTGTTGAGTCCCAGGCATACTCCGGATTCCTTGACAGTGTTTACAATGCCGTTGCCAATGGCGTTGGACCGAATATCATCATCAACTACGCATCCACGGCTGCCGACTATGTAAAGGACGGTCTGTGCGTTGATCTGAGCAAGTATGTGTTTGATCCCGAGATCGGCATGGAAGAGGTTTACAATTCTCTGCCCGAGGCGATCAAGACCGAGACGGTTGGATTCATTGACGGCGGAATGCATGCACTCCCGGCTGTTACCACCGGCCCGATCCTGTTCTACAACAAGACCCTGTTTGACGAGCTCGGCATCGCTGTGCCCACCACGTGGGATGAGATCGCTGAGGCCTCCAAGAAGATCTATGAAGCGAAGGGCATCGCCGGCTTTGCCGCTGATTCTCTCACTGATATGATGCAGTCCCTGATGATCCAGTCCGGTGCCGGCTACATCGACGTTGACAGCAAGTCTGTTCTGTTTGATACCGATACCGCCAAGGGCTGGCTCAAGTGGTTTGGCGACAACTGCCAGGCAGGCTATTTCGCCCTCAATCCGACCGGCGACTACTGGTCCAATGACTTCAATGCCCAGCTGGTTGCCTGCTATCTCGGCTCCTGCGCCGGCGCACCGTACATCAGCCCCGATGGATTCGAGTATGATGTTGCACCGATGCCCAAGGCCATTGACATTGCCTGGTTCCCGTCCTGGAACCGTGGCCCGATCGTCTTCACCAAGGATGAAGCATCTGATCTCGGCGCATATATGTTCATCAAGTATTTCCTGACACCTGAGGTGAATGCTGACTGGGCGGCTGCCATGAACGCGCTGTCCCCGTACGGCACGACCCAGGCCAGCGAGGCCTATGCTGCTTTCGCTGCCACGCTGCCCGACAGCCTCAAGGCTGTTCAGGATAACCTGGATGTTGCCGGCGCGCTTCCGAGCATCACCGGTTCCTATGCTGTCCGTACTGCGCTGCAGGATGCGGCAATCTCTGTTGCCGGCGGCATGGATGCAAATGATGCCATGGCTGTCTGCGTAAGCGCCAGCAATGCTGCACTTCAGGAATAAGTTCACACCCGGATTTTATGATGGGCTGGCAATCGGCCAGCCCATTTATTCATGCAGGATGATTTTCAAAACCAGACATGACAGGAGATAAAAGATTATGCGAGTAGTACTTGATCACATAACCAAACAGTTTGACGATGTCATTGCAGTCAATGATTTTTCAGCCGTACTGGAAAGCGGCGAACTGGTTTGCCTCCTTGGACCCTCAGGATGCGGCAAAAGCACCATTCTGAACATGCTCTCCGGTATTTTGCCTGTCACCAGGGGTACCATCATGTTTGACAACGACGATGTGACCACCATGCCGCCTGAAAAGCGTGGAATCGGTCTCGTCTTCCAGAACTATGCGCTCTATCCGCACATGACGGTCATGGGCAATATCTGTTTTCCGCTCGAGACACAGCGCGTGCCGAAAAATGAACGGATTGAACGGGCAAATGCCATCGCGAAGCTGGTGCATGTCGATATGCTCATGAACCGCAGACCGGCGGAACTTTCGGGCGGCCAGCAGCAGCGCGTGGCGATTGCCAGAGCCCTGGTCAAGAACCCGAGGCTGCTCCTTCTTGATGAACCGCTTTCAAACCTTGATGCCCGTCTCCGGCTTGAGATGCGCGAGGAAATCCGCCGCATCCAGCAGAAAACAGGTGTTACTACCATCTTTGTCACGCATGACCAGGAGGAGGCCATGTCCATCTCTGACAGGATCATCCTGATGAAGGCGAGCCTCCTTCAGCAGAACGACATGCCTCAGAACCTTTACAACCAGCCGGCCAATCAGTTTGTTGCTGACTTCCTCGGCAATCCGCCGATCAACAACATTCCGGGCACGCTGGTGGACGGCATATTCACGGCAATGGACGGCCACTCAAAGGCAATTATCCCTGCGCTCAGTGGTTTGAGCAATAAGAATCCGGTGAACCTGTCCGTCCGCTCCGAGAGTTTTGTGCTCGATCCGGAGGGGCCGATTGAGTGCAAGGTCACCCGTGTATACCAGATGGGCAAGGAAGAGATGGCCTATTTCAATTTCGGCGGAACGGATTTTAGCGCCTATATTGACTCAGAGATGGGTCTTGTCGCAGGAAGCACGGTCCGTCTGTCTCTCAAACGGCGCGGCGTCTTTGTATTTGACAGGGAGACGGGGGAGAGAGTCATATGAAAAAGAACACGCTTCAGGAACGAAAGATCGAAAACAAGAGTTTCCTCGCAAAGATTGAACCCTTCCTGTATCTGCTTCCCTTCCTGATCGGTCTGGTTCTGTTTACCCTGTATCCGGTCATCAATGTCGTCCTGATCTCCTTCAAGGAAGGCTATTCACATCTGAGCCGCAACTTTACCGAATGGGGCGTCGGAAACTACCAGACGGTCCTTGCAGATCCCAAGTTTACGCAGGCCATTGGCAATACGCTCAAGTACGTGATTCTGGTTGTCCCCATTTCCACATGCCTGGCGATTGTCATCGCGAACCTGCTGAATCAGAAACTCCGCTTTTCCGCCCTTTTCCAGACGGCCTATTTCCTGCCTATGGTCAC
>JAFSZW010000423.1 GCA_017458865.1 Clostridia bacterium | reverse complement strand
TATATTGTGGTTTCCTCCTGGCTGGGGCTGCGCGGGACCTACTGGGCCATTTTGCTGCCGGGCGCCATTTCGGCGTACAACATGATGATTGTCCGGAATTTCTTTAAGGGGATCCCGCAGGAACTTGAGGAAAGCGCCCGCCTGGACGGGTGCAATGACCTGTCTGCACTCCTGCGGATTGTGCTGCCGCTGTCCATGCCTGTCCTGGCGACGTTCGGCCTGTTCTATGCGGTAGGGCACTGGAACAGCTATTTCCCGGCCATGATCTATCTGACGGATGAGAAGAAGTATCCCCTTCAGCTGATTCTGAGGAACATTATCGTGACGGCGGAGGCATCTGCCGGCGATATGAGCCTCATGGATCCCAGTTTTGTAGAGCCACCCAAGCAGTCTGTCAAGATGGCGGTGATTGTGGTGGCCACGGTGCCAATCATGTGCGTATACCCGTTTTTGCAGAGGTACTTTGTCAAGGGTGTCATGGTGGGTGCTCTCAAAGGATGATTGCGCCGATGAGCGCTTCAATAAACATGAGGAGGGATCTGTATGCAAAAAATCGTTGGATGCCTGCTCTGCCTTTTGCTGCTCGTAACGACTGCGGGCTTTGCAGCGGCAGATGAGGACATGACCCTGAACGTTATGCTCCCTGATTTCTATTCCGATTCGGACTGGGTGACGCTTGAGGAGGGCAATCCTGTCCTGCAGGCGATCTATGAGGCGACAGGTGTCAGGCTCAATATCACCTGGGTGCCGAATTCCGGCTATCCGGAGAGGACTTCCCTGGCCATGGCGGATGCCAAGAACATGCCTGAGGTCATGGTCATTCAGGGTCCACGCGACGCGATTACCATCTCGTCTGCGCGTGCAGGTGCGTTCTGGGATCTGACAGATTACATCGACCAGTATGAGTATCTGTCGCAGGGGCAGAAGTCAGCCTATGACAATACGGCTGTTGACGGACGGATTTACGGCATATACCGCGCCCGTGCCTATGCCCGCGCAGGCATCTATTACCGCAACGACTATGCGGCCATGGCAGGCATTGAGACGGTTCCGACCAATGTGGAGGAATTCAAGGCACTGTGCATGGCGCTGGCCGGTCTTGATAACATGTATGCGATCAACATGTGCAAGTACGTGACGGGCACCATCGGCATTACGACGGTCATGTTCGGTGCCCCGTTCCAGTATGGCATTGACGCAGACGGACAGATTTATCCTGCATTTGAGGATCCCGCTTTCCAGGAGGGACTGGATTTCCTCCGCGATCTGTATGCAGCTGGCGGCATTGATCCCAACTTCATGACCATTGAGTCCGGCAACTGGGATGATGCCGAGCATTCAAACCCGCCTAAAGCACTGATGCGACTTGACTGTCTCGACAGTGGATACCGCTATCAGGAGTGGCTTGAGTCAAACCAGGGCGCAGACCCGGAAAACCCGATCGTCACCCTGCTCACGGCCATTCCCAACAGTGAGGGAAAAATCCAGATCTGGCCGCAGAATACCGGCGCCAGCGGCGAGATTGTGATCACCAAGGCGGTACCTGAATCGAAGCTGCCGGCAGTGCTCAAATTCCTTGACTGGTGCTGCAGCGAAGAGGGCCAGATCCTGATCAACTGCGGCATTGAGGGGCTCACCTACTGGATTCATGAGGACGGCAACCGCTATACCTATCCGGAGGGTGAGATGGAGAATGCCGGTCAGTATGACACCTATACCCGGACAGTGCAGCATTCGCTCAACCAGCTGAGCATGACGGTTAACGGAGATCTGACGCCGTCGACGGCGCAGAACCCGCTGCGCAAGTGGTACAGCAAGAATCTCATTGACAATGCACAGTACGTGATTTCCAATCCCTGCCTGACCTTTGACAGCGAGACCAATACCCTGATGGGCATCACGCTCAATACGGACGTGGAGGACGCGCAGGTTCAGTACATCGCCGGCAAGATCGACCTGAACGGTCTCAAGGCTGCATACGCCGACTGGTACGACATGGGCGGCGACATGATCCTTGAGGAATATCAGGCAGTCTATGATGCCGGCAGGTAAATCCCAGGCATGATGCACAGCCTCTTTGGGATTGGCCGCAGGCCGAGATCAAAATCATGAATATGGAGCCGCCGCGTATCCGGCGGCTCTTCCTGACAGACCCCATGGCAAAGCCTGGATCTGTCCGAAAAGGAGAATAGGATGAACAAAGTATACTGCTGTTACCCCGGAGGGAAACACAAGGCGCTGACTATGAGCTATGACGACGGCCGCACGCAAGACCGCCGCCTGGTCGCTCTGTTCAATCAGTATGGCATCCGGGGAACGTTCCACCTGAACAGCGGCCTGTTTGCAGATGAGCGGCGAATAGACCCGTCCGAAATTCCGGCGCTGTACGCCGGGCATGAGGTCAGCTGCCATACGGTTACGCACCCGACCATTGCCCGTTGTCCGCTGCCTGAGGTGGCAGAGGAGGTGCTGGCTGACAGACGGGCGCTTGAGGCCTATACGGGCTATCCGGTGCGCGGACTCAGCTACCCGAACGGTTCCCTGAACGCGGAAATTGAGCAGCTATTGCCGCTGCTCGGCATCCGGTATTCCCGTGTGGTCGGCAATACGGACGGGTTTGAACTGCCGGAGAATCCGTACAGATGGACATCCACCTGCCATCATAATCACAACCTGCTGGAGCTGGGCAGGCAGTTCAGGGAACTGTCAAAGCGTCAGTATCTGTACCTCATGTATGTTTGGGGCCACAGCTACGAGTTCGATGACCATGACAACTGGGACCTGATAGAAACCTTCTGCCGTGAGATGGGTGGACGTGAGGATATCTGGTACTGCACGAACATTGAATTCATGGACTGCATGGATGCTTTCAGGCAGCTGCGCTTTGCTGCGGACAACAGCTTTGTACACAACCCGAACGCTACGGATTGCTGGATTCAGGTCAATGACGGGACGCCAGTCTGCATCCCCGGGGGCGCATTTGTGATGCTGTAGAGACCGGAGCCTGCTGCAGGCCCGGCGTATCCGGGACGACGAACAGCGCGTATCAGGAACAGGAGGGAATTGAGTGATTGAGTACAGGGATCCGGTTACCGGCTATCTGGTTCGCAGGTATACGGAGGGACCGGAGCGGAACGCGAAACTCTATTTTACTTGTGAGAATTTCTCAACCGATGACCGTTATTTCTTTTTCATGCGCGAGCAGATGCCGGGAAAAGCGGATGGCGGGTGCT
>JAFSZW010000422.1 GCA_017458865.1 Clostridia bacterium | reverse complement strand
GTCTTCATCCAGATGCTTGGGAAAAAGAATACACCACTTTGAACCCAACCCGGAGTTTTGTTGTTCCAGTCATAAAATATGTGTCTGTCTGGATGAACCAGCGCTCTGTATTAGCTCTCTGTATTGAAGAAACAGTTCCCATGTCATCAGCTCAACACTCTATGAAAAAGCATCATCGTTTTCCTGACCCTGACTTGCTGTTCCTGACCGCCTCTCTATTGGTTGTCATGGTCATCTGCATTTGTCTTGGCAGCGTCTCCATTCCCCTCTCGGATATCCTCTGGGTCATCCGCAGCGCGCTTTTCGGCGGAACAGTACCAGAGGGTGTTTCAAAGACCATTTTGCTCGCGGTCCGCATTCCGCGTGTCCTGTGCGTAGCGCTCAGTGGCGCCGCTCTGTCTCTGTGCGGTACTGCCATGCAGGGACTGCTTCGCAACCCGCTTGCAGACGGCTCTACGCTGGGCGTAACCGCCGGCGCTTCCCTCGGGGCAGTCACCGCACTGGCATTTGGCATCAGCA
The DNA here is from genome assembly GCA_017458865.1 of Clostridia bacterium. Taxonomy (GTDB): domain Bacteria; phylum Bacillota; class Clostridia; order Christensenellales; family Aristaeellaceae; genus Ventricola. Next base: position 11,116 of record JAFSZW010000422.1, on the reverse strand, counting down.
TCCCAGGCATACCGTATGGCGGCACCATGGTACTGGCCATGCTGTTCGCCTTTGGATCGCTTGTCCTGATCCTGACGCTGGCCTATGCGCTGGACAGATCACTGGCGACGCATTCCATCATCCTGATCGGCGTCATCTTTTCCATGTTCGCTTCCAGCCTGATGAGTCTGGTTATCTCATTCTCCGGCGAGAAGATAAAATCCATCACCTTCTGGACACTGGGCTCCCTGTCTGGCAGCAACTATACCTTCGCCATGATCCTCAGTGCTGCGCTGCTGGTATGCGGCACGATTATCCTCTCCCATGCCGAGGAACTGAACGCTTTTGCCATTGGCGAGGAGAATGCCGCGCATATTGGCGTCAATGTCCGCAGGACCAAGCTGGTTCTCCTGATCACCGTATCTGTTCTCATCGGCATCTGCGTATCCATCGGCGGCACAATTGCCTTTGTCGGCCTGGTTACACCGCATATGGCCAGGATGCTCATCGGACCAAACCACCGGCGTCTTCTGCCTGTGTCCATGTACTTCGGCGCCATCTTTCTCCTCTTTGCCGACCTCATCGCCCGCACCATTCTGAGACCCGTCGAGCTTTCCATCGGTGTCATTACCTCGCTGGTCGGTGCCGTCTCATTCGTCATCATATTCTACCGGACACGGAGGAAAAACCATTGTTAGAGGCATCCCACGTAAGCGTTACGCTTGGCGGACACCGGATTCTCACAGACCTGTCCCTGTCTCTTGAGGCTGGACAGTGGCTCATGCTCATCGGTCCAAACGGTGCCGGAAAAAGCACTTTTGTCCGGGCCGTCGCGCAGTCCATCCCCTACAGCGGTCAGATCACGCTTGGCGGCCGGGACCTTCGCCGGATAAAACCGGCAGAGCGGGCGCGCCAGATCGGGATTCTGGCCCAGCACAACAGCGCACTGTACGGATATACCGTTGAGGAAGTTGTCGCCCTCGGGCGATATGCGCACCGCGCCTCGTTTCTGGACCCCATCAGGCCGCCCCACTTGCTCAGCATCGATCATGCACTCTCCATGACCGGTCTATCAGAGCACCGCCATGCCAGTATCCTTACACTCTCCGGCGGCGAATTGCAGCGCGTCTTCCTGGCACAGGTGTTTGCACAGGATCCCGCCATTCTTATTCTGGATGAGCCTGCAAACCACCTGGATCTCAAATATCAGCAGCTCATCTTTGACCTCATTGCCGACTGGCTCAAAATGCCAGGCCGTGCTGTCCTCTCCGTTGTACATGACCTCAGTCTTGCCAGGCAGTACGGCTCGCATGCGCTCCTCCTTCATGAGGGCAGGTGCGCCGCCTGTGGCACTCTCCCCTCTGTATTTACCGATTTCCATCTGAACCCGGTATACGGCATGGACGTATCCGCATGGATGCAGACCCTGCTGCGGCAGTGGAATACACCTGAGCAACCTCATTCCGCTGTAATTTGAAGCTGCGCTCTGCAAAGCAGCAATCGTCCTTTTCATGCATAGACTGTGCCATCAGGAAAAAAACGTCATTTCACTGCCGGAGGCAGTGCATTTTCGAGGTAGACATGAAACAGATTTCACTGGATCAGCTGCTCACGGCGCATCCGCTTGAACCGTACAGCGAACAGGTCCGGTATATCCTCTCTGAGATCGAGGCAGATCATATCCGGCCGGTAGTGCGCTCGCCAAAGAATGGAAAGAAACCCGCGCTGTACACCCGGTACTGGATCGTTTCGGAAAAGAAGGACTATTCGGCTCAGCGGGAAACGCTGCTGTACAGGACAAATGCCAGAATCAGCACGGATTACTATCTCGCCCATCTGGATGTGTATGCAGATGAGGAGCCGGATGTGATGCTGCTAAGCCGATTCCTGACGGAGCACAGCGACAGGCTGCTGGTTCCCGTCTCATGGAATGAGCGCTCCTTTGAAATCTGGGGCCGGGAGAAATTCCTCAGTCAGGGCACTGGGAAGACACTCCTGCGCCACTGCGGCATCGATCCCGAAAGCCTCAACTGCTACCCAACTGCCGAACCATTTGCTTATTTCACTCATTCAAGGCAGGTCCCGCAGAACATCCTGATCCTTGAAAACAAAGACCCGTTCTACAGCATGCGCGCACATCTGCTGGACGGACAGACAACCATTCTCGGCGAAACTTTCGGCACCCTGATTTATGGTGCAGGCAAGCGCGTCAACAGCAGTCTGGCTGACTATGCACGCAGTGCCGAGCCGTACATGATGGATACCGCCAACCACCTCTGCTATTTCGGCGATCTGGATTACGAGGGTATTCTCATCTACGAAACACTCGCACGTGATTTTCCGGTAGCCTCACTCCCCATTGTGCCATTTGTGCCTGCCTATCTGGCCATGCTGCAAAAAGCAGCCGGCGTCCATCATCTGCCGGAAACCCGGGAAGGACAGAACCGGCATATCGGGCAGCACTTCCTCAGCTTTTTTGAAGCCGCGGACCGAACTGCCATCCTTACGATTCTTGAGCAGGGACGGTATATCCCTCAGGAGATTCTCAACCGCTCCGACTTCTGACCGGGCGTCGCATTCACCGGCTTCGTCTGGCCAGAACACGGAGCTGCTATACAGGCTACAGGAATACGGCTGCACCAGATCAACGACTGACACCGGGTGAACCGGTGTCGTAAACAGAAAGATGACCATGCAATTTGATTTTTTGAATGCGTTCCCGAAACGGATGAAAAACGTCGGCATGTACGCACTCCTGCTCCGCAACAGTCGCCTCAAGGGCGTGTGGAAGGAATTCGAATTCAACGAGGAAGATGAACAGCTGAACGTGGATTTTGCTGTTCTGCTTTACATCATGGAGATGTCTCTCCGCGAGATTGACTGCACCATGGATGAGATTGCCATCTTCATAGACGATCTGAACGCCCATTTCTTCAAAAAGCCCATGACGCGCGATGCCTGCTTCACGCTCGGCAGCTTCATCGTCAATACGGTACTCTCAAATGAAGGCATGCTTATGACCTTCAAGGGCTTCGATTTTGAAACCAGCCAGTATCGGGACATTACGATCAGCTATGTGACAAACCGGATCGTCTATCCGGAGCCGGATACACCGCGGACTGCTTACTCTCTGACGGATGATGGCTACAATCTGGTGCTGGGCACACTCGAAATCGAGAGCAACCTCAAAATATCTGTCCAGGAGCTCATTTTCCGCATGCACCTGGAACGGCAGAACTATGATCAGGCGCTTACGGACATCAAGAACATCTTTGGTCTCATGCACGTACAGCTCCAGAAAAACGCGGACGCCATGTACCGGATCCGTCAGAATGCGCTCGCCTATAACGTGGACGAATTCAGAGCACTGATGGATGAGAACATGGCAACCATCCGGACAACTGAGGAGAAATTTGAAGGATACCGCAAAAACGTCCGGACACGCCGCATGGAGCTTGAGGAGAACCATTATGACATCAATGCTCTGTCAAAGGAAGAACAGGAGAATCTGTACAACCTGAAGGAAATTGAGCGCTATCTGAACCGTACGCTGGACGAACACCACCGCATCCTTGATATCCATCTGGACCTCAAGGATGTCTATCGCGTTGAACTGGCGAAGATCCGGCAAATGTCCGTCATCAAGCGCTTCCCCTTCCGCTCCGAATTCTTTGACAAAGTCCTGGCGGATCCCAGTACACTCTCTCGTCTGAGTATTTTCCTGAATCCGCTCTTCAACCGGCCCATGAACAAGTCACTGAACCCAAACATCCTCTTTGAATCGCAGCGGGTTCTGCAGAATGAAGAGAACGCCGGTGTCATTGAAGATGTGGATTTTGATGCGGACCGCTGGGCAGAGGAACAGCAGCAGCGCCGTCAGGAAAAGCTCAACCGCCTCAAAGATGCACTGACCTGCCTCCTGGAACTGCTGAACACCCACAAAACGCTGTCCATGGCCAACCTCGCCCGACTGGCAGAGGATCCCGTCCGTCAAGCAAGGCTTCTGCCGAACATTGCGATTTTTAAGGAGCTTTTCATCGAGCTTGTTCGTTTTTCGTGCCTTGATATCCGGAAACTGCGCGAGGAACGTGCGACATCCGTCAATACGGAAATGACCGAATTTTCCCTCAGCCGCATGCTCCTGTCCGTTCTGGACGAACACCCCGAGTGGAAATCGTTTATCCAGATTGACATTGATAAAGCCACAGACCCTGCACCCGTATTCTTCGAGAATATCCCGGATGAGACCGGCGAACCCAAGATCATCCGATGCACCAATATCCGCATGCGTCTGACCCAGGAGGAGGAGAACAATGTCGTACACGTCTGAAGATGTGAAAACCAGTCAGGAGATCTTTGCACACCTCCTTGAATTCCGTGAACTGCATGAATCAGATGAGTCCAGGCTGTACCGCGCCTATACGGAAAATGAGGCCGTCCAGTCCCTCGTCGCGGCTCAGGGCGAAGCAGTTCGCTGCAATATTGCCCGTTACAGTGACGTCATCTATCTGATTCCCGGGGATGACAACCGGTTTATCGGATATTCCAAGGCAGATCTCAAGCATGCACTGTGCAGATCGGATGCCAAGGACCGGGACTATTACCTGGCACAGTTTGCCATCCTGGTACTGCTGGTGGAGTTCTATGACGGTCAGGGGAGCACCAGCAAGACGCGGGACTACATCCGTTTCGGCGAACTTCAGAACCGCATTTCAGATCATCTGAAAGAGGGCAGGGAGCTCATGGATGAGGAGACACAGGCGGAGGAAGGCCTGGCTTACAGCGACATGTCTGAAAGCTGGGAGGCGCTTCGTTCCGATCCGGGAAGGCGGCAGAAGACCACCAAGGAGGGCTTTCTGCTGGGCATTCTGAGGTTTCTGCAGGCACAGGGCCTCATCCAGTTCATTGAACAGGATGAGATGATCAAAACGACACGCAAACTCGACCACTTCATGGACTGGAATCTGCTGAACCGGGCAAACTACGCACACGTCAGCGCTGTACTGGGAGGACACCCAAATGAGTAAGATCAATGCCGTCCGGATTGTCAATCTGACATACAACTACGGCTCCATTCATATCGGGGATGAAACACTGCACCTGAACGGCGAGAGCACCCTCATAAACCTTGAAAACGGTGGCGGCAAATCCGTGCTGATCCAGATGCTGACGTCTCTGTTTGTCCAGAAACGATACCGGAATGTCAAGGACCGGACCTTTGCCAGCTACTTTACGGACCGGATTCCGACGCACATCATGGTGGAGTGGGTCCTCGACCAGAATGCCGGCTTTCTGCTCACCGGTCTCATGGTCCGGCGAAACCAGCGGGTAGACGAAAACAACGATGAGGAGCTTGAATTGCTCGCCTATGTCAGCGAGTACCAAAAGCCCTGTCCGCAGGATCTCATCCACATGCCTGTCGTCCAGCGTGAGAGCAGTGGCATCCGCATCTGTACTTTCGCCGAATGCCGCGAGGAAATGAACAATTTTAAGAAAACCTGCCGCGGTACATTCAACACATATGACCTCACAAACAGCGCCCAGTCCCGTCAGTATTTCGAAAAACTCGGGACATACGGCATCATGTACAAGGAATGGCAGTCCATTATCCGGCGTGTCAATGAGGAAGAATCCGGCCTGTCCAAACTCTTTTCAAGCTGCCGGGACGAAACCGAGCTCATCACCAAATGGTTCCTGCCGGCTGTTGAGGACAAGCTGAACCAGCAAACCAACCAGATTGCCGGATTTCAGGATACCGTTGAAAAGCATGTCCGTCAGTACCGGGAGAACATGGACAAGCTCCGCAGCCGTGACAGCATCCTGAAATTCAATGAGGAAGCTGCTGCCCTCACAGAAACCGTCACAAAGTACGAATCCGCCACCAGTGAGGTTGCAGAGCGTCTCAATCGGATTGCCGCCTATTCTGCAGATCTCAAACGCCTGCTGGATGATACCCGCACGCAGTGTGATGTGCAGCAGGCAGCCGAGGCGCGCCTTGCGTCCGACCTGAACCAGGTCGACTATGAAGAACGTTCTGCCGATTACTATGTGCAGGCAGACCGAATGGCAGACCTTGATGAACAGCTGGAGCTGCTCAGTCACCGGCAGACTGCACAGGAAACTGAACTTGCAAAGCTGCAGAACACGCTGCATGTTCTTGAATGCGCCCGTCAGCAGATGCGTGTCAATGACGACAGGCTCGCCCTGGCACGCATCATCCAGTCCATTGACGTGTGCCGTCAGGAACAGGCCGACCTGATACCTGAGCGGGATTATCTCGGGTTCATCCTGCGGACAGATGCTATGCAAAAACTGGATGCCACACAGTCCGCAATAGAACAGAACCGCAGCAGCATGGAAACAAACACCTCACAGCAGCGTGAACTGGAACAGCACCGTGAGCAACTGACACATGACTCCGCGCATCTATACCAGGTACTGGGGCAGATTGAGAAAAGCCTTGAGGGATATGAGGACGCGGAAAGCCGGTTTTCAAAGAAGTGGCGAACCCGGCTGGTCCGCAATATGCTGGACCACTATACACCCACCCTTGAGCAGCATGAAAAGGTCATTCTGGATACCGTTGCTGAGGAGGAGAGCAGTCTAGCAAAGTCCGAGCATGATCTGGCCGAAACTGACCGGATGCGGGATCTTGAGGGGCGGCATCTGCGCGACTGCGAAGCTGAAAGTGCAAAGCTGAATGGTGAGCTTGCGAAAGCTGAGTTGCAGCACGCCCAATACAGCAAGGAGCTCGAAGAGCGCCGCATCATCCTGCAGTATCTGGACCTGCCCGAAGACGCGCTCTTTGACCTGTCCAGGATTATCCGCACATGCACCGGGAAGGTCGGAGAGCTGGACCGGTCCATCCAGGACCTCAACACCGGTATTGCCCGGCTGGAAGATCAGATCGGACGCCTTGCCACCGGCAAGAACACACCACTCACGGACGAACAGATCGCCATGTTCGATGCCCTTGGCATTCCCATTGTCTACGGCATGGAATGGCTCAAACGAAATGGTGCAGATGAGGCAGAAAAACGCGCGCTCGTGGATCGCCTGCCTTTCCTTCCATATGCACTGCTGCTGTCCGGTGCAGAATGGCAGCGTCTCCTTCAGTATGAAAACGGCGCATATACCACCCAGCCGATACCCATCGTCCTCCGCGAGGAGCTCGCCGAGGCCGGCACGCCATCTGCCGCCTCAGAACCTCCGCACTTTTACATGCTGTTCAATCATGAACTGCTGAGCGAAACGAAGGTTCAGGAAATGCTCAGCGTCATGCAGACTGAAAAGAGCCGGAAATACGACAGCCTTGCTCACTTCAAAAGTGCGCATCAGGATGCTGTCGTCCGGCTGAACACTGCAAAAGGTCACACCGTCACAAAAGAGGCTCTTGAAAAATCCGAGCGGACAATGGACAAGCTCAGCGTCCAGCTCCAGGAAGTCACGGACAAGATTGAGCTGTCAAAAGCAGAAGTTGTCCATCTTGGGCAACTGCATGACACGCTGGTTTCCGAAATCCCAAAGAGGCGAAGCCAGATCCAGACCTACAATCTGAAACTGACGGATCTGCGTGTCCTGATGGAGCAGTATGCCGCCTATCTGACTGAGAAAGCTTCCCTTCAGTCAACCAGAGAGGAAATCGGCCGGATTCAGACTGAAAAGGCCTCACTTGGCGAGCAGATCGATCTGCTTTCCACCCTCCTCACAACGCTGCAGAGCCGGCAGGCCGAGCTCACCGTGCAGTTGCGGCAGGATCAGGCAGAAATGCTCATCTATGAGTCGTACACCGAAGTGCCTGCGCCCGAGTCGCTCGATTCATCGCTTACAGCGGATATCAACAGCGTAAAAGCCCGCTTTAAAGCCATTACAGAAGGCGTTTCCAGGCACTGGCAGGAGCTTGAGGCCGAGGCTCAGGAAGCCCGACAGCGACACCAGCATTCCCAGGAGGATCTGGACCACCTTGCCGTCAGATACGGCCTTACTGCAGATGACTGGGCATCCGTTCAGTACAGCTCCGCCGTGGAAGATCAGGCGGATGCAAACCTCCGCTTCTGTCGGAAAACACTGTCCGACATCCAGCGGGAAACCCGCAGTCTTGAAATGGAGGCAGCGCGCACTGAAGAGCGCATGGCGAATATTACGGACGGGATTCAAAAAGCCTGTCATATGAGTGCGCCAACAGAACGCAGCAGCATCCCGGATATCGATTTTAAAGCACGCAAGGCCGAGCTCGCAGACGAAATCTCGGGAACACAGGCCTCCATTCAAAAGCTGACCGACTATGCACAGATGGTCGACTCCAACCTGACCTCACTGGCCAAATATCAGTATGCAGAGGTTCTCTCACCGGTAGAATGGGCTGTGCCTCTCAGCAGCCTCGGCAGACAGGAAATGCGGACTCTGACCGGTCAGCTCATCAACGCGCATGACCAGGCCATCGCCCAGGAACATGAGATGCAGAGCCGACTGATCCGTCAGCTGAGCCAGACAGCTCAGGAAGAGGTGTTCCAGACAGATGAGTACAGGAGCTACTTTGCAACGCTTCAGTCACTCACCGATACGCCTGACCTGTTCCACCGCCAGCTGACCGTCATCTCCCAGTCACTTGAGATCACACTCAGGGAAGTGCAGATTGCCATTGATGTGGTTGAGGAGGAACGGGAGCGTATCATCTCCATGCTGTTCCAGTACCTCGAAAAGGTCCACACGCACCTGAGCGGAATTGACAAGTGTTCCAAGATCAATGTGCGCGGCAGGAACATCAATATGCTGCTTCTGACACTGCCCAGCTTTTCCGACAACCAGCTCATATACCGGACCAAGGTCGCCGAGTTCATGGAAGACATCACCAGGACCGGGATTGAGCTACTGGACCGCGGTGAGTCTTTCCATGACTTCATCGGGAATCATCTTACCACCCGCTTACTCGTCGACAACGTCATCGGCCTGCATAACCTGCACATTGAGCTGTACAAGATTGAGCAGAATCGTGAACGGCAGATCTCATGGGAGATGGCGCTTCGGAACTCCGGCGGCGAAGGTTTCCTGTCATCCTTTGTCATCCTCGCCTGCCTGCTCGATTTCATGCGCTATGATGAAAACGAGCCTTTTGCCGTCCGCCATGAGGGCAAGGTTCTGATGATGGACAACCCCTTTGCCCAGACCACCGCCGCCCACCTGCTGAAACCGATGACGGATCTTTCAAAGACAACAAATACCCAGCTCATCTGCTTCACTGCCATCCACGGCGATTCCATCCTGAACCAGTTCGACAACATCTACATCCTTGAACTGGTTCCCTCCAGTTTCGGCTCTGAAAGGCGTCTGAAAAGCACACACGTAACCGGTTCCAAATCAGATGTCTCCCTGACCCACATGGACATCCATCCCTATGGCGAGCAGATTGAAATGCCATTCTGACCTTTTGCCTGTCGATTTCCCCACCCCGGTAAATCCACGCAATTACAAGAATCCACGGCCATTGCCGTGGATTCTGTTATTCTTTTAAAGGTCGACCCAATACCGTTCTTTCCTTCCCATCCCATTACACTGAAATTTACCACCAAATCGAAGCTTCATGCCCACTGGAAATGGATCATCAGACATCCTTTTGGCCGTTCCGAAACCGAGGCTCAGTTCGTATGCAGTGTTCCCGGAGATTCGAGGCCAAGTACCACAATCGCTCCTCGGTTGCCATGATCATCCGAGGTTTTCACCTGGTTCCGGCAGATAGCCTGCCGCTTATCCTGTCACATTTGCAGTGCTCTGGCAATATCCGTCTGCTCCCATGGTAGTTCCAGGGCATTGGTGCCGAAATGCCCGTAGCATGCGACTCTGGAAAACTGGGGCGCAGTCAGATTGAATTTCCGGATAATCGCTGCAGGACGCGGATCCACATGCGCACTGAGCCGTGCCAGGATGGCAGATTCATCAGCATGTGCCGAATTAAAGGTATCAATGCGGACAGACATTGGGTCTGAAAGACCAATAGCATAGCTCAGCTGAACCTCGCAGCGGTCCGCCAGGCCGGCAGCTACTATATTCTTTGCCATATACCGTGCCATATAGGCACCGCTGCGATCCACCTTGGAGGCATCCTTGCCGGAAAAAGCACCGCCTCCGTGACGTGCATAGCCCCCATAAGTATCCACAATAAGCTTTCGCCCGGTCAGACCGGAATCAGCCGCCGGACCGCCCTCTACAAAGCGGCCTGTCGGATTAATGAAGATTTCCGTATTCTGGTCCACCATGGAGACTGGCAGTATTGGGAGGATCACATGCGTCGTCACATCACCGCGCAGTTGTTCAATATCAACATCCTCCCTGTGTTGAGCAGATACGACAACCGCAGCAATCCGTATGGGAGTCTCACCCTCGTATTCGACCGTCACCTGCGTTTTGCCATCTGGCAGCAGATACGGAAGCAGTCTCATCTCTCGCACCTGCTCAAGGCGCCTGGCCAGTGCATGTGCCGTCTCAATCGGGAATGGCATCAGCGCATCCGTCTGACGGCAGGCATATCCAAACATCATGCCCTGATCGCCTGCACCGTGATCAAGGGATTCTTTCCCGCCCTTTTTACAGACACCACGGGCAATATCCGGGGATTGCTCATGCAGATTTACCCGCACAGCACAGGTTTCCGCATCAAATCCCCGTTCTTTTTCGGTATACCCGATTTGAGCAATCACATTTCGGGCGATCTCCTCGTAGTTAAGCACGGCATCTGATGTAATCTCACCAAAAATATGAACCTGATCGGTACTGCAGGTAACCTCGCAGGCAACATGAGATTCCGGATCCTGCCTTAGGAGTTCATCCAGAATCCGGTCCGCGATCTGATCACAAACCTTATCCGGATGTCCCCGGGTCACAGACTCGGAGGTAAAACAGCTCTTTTTCATCAAAAGATGCCCCCTTACTCAGTTCAATGTACCACCTCGGTCTGTTTCCTGCTCGCCTTCCACAATTCCTCTGCCTTTGGTGCCCAGCTGGCTGCATATCCATCACATTTGCCGCACAGGTGATCCGCTGTTTCGGGTGACTGCATATCCGTAGAATCTGCACCGGATTTTGCAACAATCTCACGCAGCTTTTCTGGATTTTCCAGCATTGGACAGGGCTGCAGCATGTT
>JAFSZW010000421.1 GCA_017458865.1 Clostridia bacterium | reverse complement strand
TGTTGCCTCTTTCCTGGCCTATGGGCAGGCAAAACGCATCGTAAAGCATCCCAGCCGGCCATTTGGCGAGGGCGCTGTTGAGGGGATCGTCGCATCCGAAAGCGCCAACAATGCCTGCATCGGCGGTGCACTGATTCCCATGCTGACGCTAGCCATCCCAGGTGATGCCGTCACCGCGATTATCCTTTCCGTCTTCTATATCCACGGTCTGCAGCCAGGCCCGACATTCCTCAAGACCGGCATTCATCATTTCTATGAAATCCTCGCCGGTGGTCTCATTGCCTGCATCTTCCTGCTGCTCCTCGGCCTCCTGGTGGCGCCGAGAATCTCGAAGATCATCAATGTGCCCAAGCGTATTCTGCTGCCGATCGTTGTCGTGCTCTGCGTCATAGGCGCCTATGCCTGCAACCGTCGTCTCTTTGATATCGGGCTCATGTTCTTCTTTGGCGTGCTCGGTTTTATCATGCGCAGGCGGGGGTTCCCCACTGCCCCGGTCACACTCGGTCTGGTTCTGGGCAGCATGATGGATTCAAACTTCAGGCGTGCCGTCTCTCTGGCCTCCACAACGCAAAACCCGCTGCTTGCCATGTTTGGGCGGCCAATCACCATCGTGCTCCTCATCCTGACCATCCTGACCATCATCAGCCAGATGCCCGCTGTCAAAAAGCTGACAAAGGCTGAGCAGAAATAGTCTCTCCCGTAGATCCCAATATGCAGCAAAGAGCCATCCCTGGATGGCTCTTTTTGTGTCACTCGTAACGCCAGATAAATTCGATGAGCCCCTGACCATTCCGCTGAACAGCCGGTTCGGTATCCTTAAGGAATTCCCGGATAGTTGCTGTGGTCGCAGCCTTTTTGTCAAGAAACGGTCCTTTCAGTGTCAGCACATGAGTCGGATCAAACGGGAACGTGCAGTAACTGGATACCGGACGATGCTTTTCCGTCATCACATATTTCCGTACAAATTCCGCAAATGCCGGATTCGGCTCAAGCAAAAAGTTGCAGACATATATCTGATCTATGCCAATCATTTTATTCTTTGATATGTATTCACCCGGATACCAGAAATGAGCGACTTCAAGGTGACGGGGATGGGTCTTGCTGATACTGATGCCAATCCCCTGATGAAACGCATGTTCCGGAATCAGCACAAAGCGTCCATCTTGCATATTTGGTTCAAATGCATAATCAGCATTCGGGAAATAGGTGTCGAGGAATCTAAAAAGCAGCATATGCTCTTTCAATCGTTTTTTTCCAAACGGAGTGTCCATGTCACCACGAACGGCTGGAATCGTGAACCACAGTCCTAATTCCCCAATTCTGCTTTTAAGCTTCTCGCTCTTCAGCTCTGTTTCAAAAGGTTGCGGCAGCTTTCTTCTCATAGTATCCTCCTTGATAATATCCTTCCATGTCAAAGGCGACTGAAACAATGAATGATCTTACGGGAATATGCCCCTCGCCGCCTGGTAGTGCTGTGCGCATACCATGACGGCACCTGGCATGTCATCTGTCAGTTCATGTGAACAGAGTGGATCTTACTATTCACAGGCAATAATTGCATTCCATCGTGCACGGCAGGACGGAGATTCCTATATTGAATGATGCTGGGGTCTAAAGGTCTGGTTAGAAAAGCCCTTATGGTTTCGAGCCCGATTTCAGCCGGCCAAGACCATCTGAGCCAAGCGTAAAACGGCGCTATCTGCATGGTCAAATGGTGCACCCTATCGGCTATGTCAAAAATCGGACCCCGCAAATGCCGAAAAAGGAAATATGCAATTACACTGAAACAGGCAGAG
>JAFSZW010000420.1 GCA_017458865.1 Clostridia bacterium | reverse complement strand
CGCATTTGGCTGCGGAGGAACCGTGGCCGGACTTCGTGGTCGTCCAGTCCGTCATGATGAAGCCGGTAAAGCCCCATTCATCCCGGGCAACCGTTGTGCACAGGTCGTAGCTGTTTGCCGCATGCACATAGTTGATCCGGTTATAGCTTGTCATAATGGACATCGGCTGACTTTCCGTCACCGCAATCTCAAATCCCTTGAGGTATACCTCTCGCAGGGCGCGCTCGGAAATGTTTGCGCTGACGCCCGTCCGGTTCTCCTCCTGGTTATTGCAGGCATAGTGCTTGATCGTCGTTCCAAGTCCTTTTGTCCGCTGGACACCCTTTGTAATCGCCGCGGCGATCAGGCCGGAAACCAGTGGATCCTCGGAGTAGTATTCGAAGTTCCGCCCGCAGAGCGGATTCCGGTGAATGTTCATCCCCGGTGCAAGCCACATGGCAACACCAAAGGCTTTCATCTCACGCGCGATCCCCTCGCCAACCTCCTCAAGCAGTGCGGTGTCGAAGGACTGTGCCAGAAGCGTCCCCGCAGGAATGGCTGTTGCGAACTGGTACATGGTCACAGTCCTATCATGCTTCCTGAGCCTGCCAAAGAACCGGTTCTCGAGTGTTTCAAAGCGGTTCAGCAGAACAATCTGTCCATTGTCCTCCCGGATCTCATACTCAAGCTGAATGCGAAGACCCGCCGGACCGTCTGCCAGCACCATTCCCGGCACACCCTTATCCGGATAGGCCACAGTTTCGCCTGCGGCGCCCGGCACTGTTACGCCTGAATCGCCCACCATGCTGCCGGTAAATATGCCCGGAGCGCCAACAACGAGGCGCACTTTCTCCATCTCAGACAGCATCCCGAGCTTTTCCCTGGCAAGCGCCAGCAGATCATCATCCGGGGCAAGTGCCTGACAGGGGATGCGTTTTGCCTGCATGGCAGCCTTGCAGCTCTCAAGCATGGATGCGTTCAGTGTCAGAACGCCGATATCCGCGGAGTGGTTCTCTATCCAGCGATCTCTCGCCTCAATCATCTCGACTGTCGGCTCAATTTCACGGAGCGAGCTGAGCTGCTCACAGATATTCTGGAGCGTCTGGAGGACAGTCGTCTCTTTGAGCTCAAGCGCAAAGAACGGAACACGCTCGGGGCTGCCCATGAGCAGCGTATACCGGCCGCGCTCAAGCACGTAGGACGCGGTGCCGGCGCGGTAGGACGCCATCTGCCCGATATCAAAGGAAACAACGACTTTTTCTGTCGCGCCCGGCTCAATGATTCCGGTTTTCGCAAAACCGACAAGACGCCAGGCTTCCTTGCGCTGTTCCCTGGCAGGACAGGCGGCATACACCTGAACCACATGTGCACCGGCTTTGACTCCGGTATTGGTCACCTGGACGCCAACCTTAATGAGTGAGCCGGCAGGCGTTATGTCCTCGGCATTCTCCTCGAACGTCGTATAGGACAGACCGTATCCAAAGGGATACCTGGTCTTTACGCCAAACGTTTCAAAATACCGGTAACCCACATAGATGCCGTCCGTGTAGTCCTCATCAAGCAAATTGCCGTTGCGGAACGAGAAATTCTCGCTGGACGGATAATCCAGGTAATGATACGCCCATGAGTCCGTGAGGCAGCCGGACGGATTGACTGTACCGCTGAGTACATCCGCTGCCGCAGCGCCCGCCTCGCAGCCTGCCTGGCCCATCAGCAGAAGCGCAGAGATATGGTTGCTGTCCATAAAGCCGAGGTCTATAATGCCACCGACATTGAGCAGCACAACAACCTTTTTCCCGCTTTTGCACAGCGTCTCAAGCTGACTGGTTTCATCCTCCGTCAGCAGATAATCGCCCGGCTCACATCTGCGGTCCGCACCCTCGCCGGAAGTCCTTGAAATCACATAAATCAGGATATCCGCATCTGCAAAGCTGTCTGCAGGAATGGGCAGCGACGGCGTTTCAAGCGTATACCGCACATGTGCATCGTACAGCTTCTCTGCATTCTTTTCAGGGCCGGCCGCCGCATAGATCATTTCCTCAAGCGCATTGACGGCCAGATCATACGCTGCATCCAGCTCATCCAGATAGGCGCAGTTCACAATCTCAAATCCCGCACTGGCCAGTCCCTCAGCGACGCTGACCACATGACGGCTGTTTACATCTCCGCTGCCCGTTCCGCCCTTGATCGTATGCCTGGCACCCAGCCCGTACACCGCAACCTTTGCACCCGGTGCCAGCGGCAGAACGCCATCATTCTCAAGCAAAACCATACCGGCGGATGCAGCACGGCGCGCCAGTGCGCTACCTTCCCGTTCCAGCGCAGTAATCTTCTCGTCTTTCTGTCCTGGATAAAAGCGTGACTGGTTAGACATATCTCCACCTCCAAGTGAAGTCAAATGACAGTCCGGACGTCCTGTCGGACTTTTTTATGACTTTTTATATCGTTACAAACGAATTATGTACAGTCTACAGGATTTCTGACAGAAGTGCAAGCATCATTTGGAGAAACGTCAAAAAAGGATGAGCTTTCGCTCATCCCAGGTCACAAAAATCAAAGCAAAGGAATGCCGGCTTTCCGCTTCATCAGCGCGGTCACCTTCATTGGCAGGCCGTACAGGTTGATGAATCCAGCGGAATCCTTGTGGCTGTACATCTCGCCGGAATCGCCAAAGGTAGCGATATCCTCCATGTACAGGCTGTACGGTGAGCTGACGCCGGCACCAATGCAGTTGCCCTTGTACAGCTTCATCTTGACAGTGCCTGTCACATACTGCTGAGTGACATCCACAAACGCGGAGAGTCCCTCACGCAGCGGGGTGTACCACTGGCCATTGTAAACCAGGTCGGCAAATTTCAGCGCAATCTGCTCCTTGTAATGCGCCGTATCCCGGTCCACCGTAATCTCTTCAAGGTTCTTATGGGCTGCGAACAGCAGCGTCCCACCAGGCGTCTCATAGACACCGCGGGACTTCATGCCCACCAGCCGGTTCTCAACCATATCGGCGATGCCGACACCGTTCCGGGCTGCAATCTCATTGCATGCCTCAACCAGCTTGACCGGATCCATGCGCTCACCGTTAACCGCAACCGGCACACCCTTTTCAAACTCGATCGTCACCAGTTCAGGGGTATCCGGCGCATCTTCAGGATGCACGCAGATGAGCGGCAGATCACGCGGCGGCTCATTGGCAGGATCCTCAAGATCGCAGCCCTCATGGGACAGATGCCAGAGGTTGCGGTCCATGGAATACGGCCGGTCCTTCTTCACCGGTACCGGAATGCCGCGGGCCTCAGCGTAGTCGACCTCTTCCTCACGGGTCTTGATATCCCACTCGCGCCACGGCGCAATGATCGGCATATCCGGTGCAAACGCCTTGATCGTCAGTTCAAAGCGGACCTGGTCATTTCCCTTGCCCGTGCAGCCATGGCAGATTGCATCGCAGTTCTCAGCCCTTGCGATCTCAACCAGCCGCTTTGCAATCAGCGGACGTGCAAAAGAGGTGCCCAGCAGATACTTGCCCTCATACACAGCGCCGGCCTTGAGCGTCGGCCAGATGAAGTCCTCGACAAACTCTTTCTTGAGATCCTCAATATAGAGCTTCTCAGCGCCGGTCTTTTTCGCCTTCTCATGCAGCGGCTCAAGCTCCTCGCCCTGTCCGACGTCAGCCGCGCAGCAGATGACCTGGCAGCCATAGTTTTCCTTGAGCCAAGGAATAATAATGGATGTATCCAGTCCGCCGGAATAGGCCAGCAGTACCCGGTTATACTTTTTCATACAAAAACAGCCTCCCTGAGTGCTTTCAGAATATTAACGGAGCGCATTGTACCACAGCCCTGTTTGAAATGCAAGAGATATAATGAATAATTTTTCAAAATTTTTGAATAATTATTCATTTTGACTTCTTTGCTCCGCATTCAGTCATCAGGCGCTCAACAGAT
>JAFSZW010000419.1 GCA_017458865.1 Clostridia bacterium | reverse complement strand
TCCGCGACCGGGAAATTATTTTCCCGGTCGCTCTTCTGAGCGAGGTATAGAAGAAAAACTACGCACAAAGAAAATTAGTTGTCTATAGAATAAAGGATGTAAAAGAGAGAAGGGAATAGCTTTGAAAAGGGATTCCGTCCTTTATCAGACCTATGTTGACATTTTGCGCCGTGAATTGGTATGCGCAATGGGATGTACGGAACCGATTGCTCTTGCCTATTGCGCTGCAAAGGCCCGCTCCGTACTGGGTGAGCTTCCGGATCAAATCACAGTTGAGGCCAGCGGCAATATCATCAAGAATGTCAAGAGTGTCGTTGTGCCCAACACTGGAGGCAGACGAGGCATAGCCGCTGCCGCCGCTATAGGTGTTTTGGGCGGGGATGAAACGGCAGAGTTACAGGTAATCGCACGTATTTCTGATGAAACAAAGACGCAGTTTGCTGCATATATAGAAAAAACGCCGGTTGAAATTCTGCCGCTGCAATCAGATTGCCTGCTGGATATGATTGTAACTGTACGGCGTGCGGAGTCTTATGCAAAGGTGAGAATTGCCAATGAACACACGAATATCGTGCTCATAGAACGAGATGGCAAGGTTCTGGCGCAGAAGGATGCTCATTTAAAGCGGAACGAACAGGGAAGTGCCCCGGATTACTCGCTACTGACGGTAAAAGACGTTTACGATTTTGCCTGCACATGTGATTTGAGTGATGTTCAGCCGATTCTGGATCGACAGATCGAAATGAACACAGCTATTGCAGAGGAAGGGATGCGTCACGACTATGGCGCGAATATTGGCAAGGTGCTGCTCAAGACCGGAGACAGCCTTCGGATTCGGGCGAAAGCTTATGCTGCCGCAGGGTCTGACGCGCATAAGAACGGCTGCGAGATGCCGGTGGTTATCTGTTCCGGCAGTGGAAATCAGGGCCTGACAGCATCGATCCCTGTCATTGAGTATGCTAAGGCGCTGCATGTGGGTCGGGATAAGCTCTACCGGGCACTATTGATTTCTAACCTGATTACACTGCATGAAAAAACCGGAATAGGGCGACTCTCCGCCTACTGTGGAGCAGTCAGCGCTGGCGCGGGCGCCGGCGCGGGGATCGCGTTCCTCCATGGTGGGGAGGAGGGTGACATTGCTCAGACTATGGTCAATGCGCTGGCCATTTCTTCCGGCATTGTGTGCGACGGAGCAAAATCCTCCTGTGCCGCAAAGATTGCGACTGCGGTGGAGACCGGAATCTTCGGCTATGAGATGTATCAAAACGGTCAGCAGTTCTACGCTGGGGACGGTCTTGTGGTCAAGGGCGTGGAGAACTCGATTCAGAATTTCGGGCGGCTTGCCCGCATCGGCATGCGGGAAACAGATCAGGAGATCATCCGTATGATGACGGAATAAAAAGAGGAGAAATAACATATGAAAGCATTCAAAAGTCTTCCGGCTCGGTTGCTGTTGGGCATTGTTTTGGGCATTGCCCTGGGTCTTGTCCTGCCTGAGAGCGTGATGACCATTGTTGTAACGCTCAAATACATCATGGGGCAGCTGATTACCTTCTGTGTGCCATTGATCATCATCGGCTTTATTGCGCCATCCATCACAAAACTCGGCAACAGCGCAACCCGCATGCTGGCTGTGGCGGTGACACTCGCTTATGTCTCCAGTATTCTTGCGGCCTTCCTTTCCATGGGCGCAGGCTTTGCCATCATTCCGCATATGAGCATTGTCTCTGATCCCGAGGGCCTGCGGGAACTGCCCGGCGTCGCATTCCAGCTTGATATCCCGCAGATCATGCCGGTGATGTCCGCCCTCGTGTTTTCCGTCCTCATCGGTCTTTCCGCCGTGTGGACAAAGGCTCATACCGTTACAATGATTTTGCAGGAATTTCAGAACATTGTGCTGGAAATAGTGAAAAAAATCATCATTCCTGTTCTGCCGTTTTTCATTGCAGCAACTTTCTGCGGCCTCGCGTGGGAGGGCTCCATCACGCGTCAGCTGCCGGTATTCCTGATGATCATTCTGCTTGTAATGCTGGGCCATTACATCTGGCTCGCTGTTCTCTATGGTACGGCATCTGTTTATTCCGGTCGCTCCGGCATTGAGGTTGTGAAGCACTATGGCCCTGCGTATCTGACCGCGGTTGGTACCATGTCCTCCGCAGCCACCCTTGCTGTTGCTCTGGAGTGTGCGCGCAAGAGCAGAAATCTGCGAGCGGACATGGTGGATTTTGGTATTCCTCTGTTTGCCAACATCCATCTTTGTGGCTCGGTACTCACTGAGGT
>JAFSZW010000418.1 GCA_017458865.1 Clostridia bacterium | reverse complement strand
TAGCAGTACGCCTGCGTTCTGGCCGCGAAAGCCTCCGTCCGGAGCAACTTTTTCATCTCATCCTTTGTGTACCATCCAGGAACGATCTCCTCGACGTCCGAGGTGCTCCGGCGGAACTCACCGTCTGCAATACCGAATACGCAGATATTCCGTTCATTGGAAAAACCGATGGCACTGTAGCTGTTGTCAAGCATATCATCTATGCGGACAAGGCTCAGTCCGGTTTCCTCCCACAGTTCACGCCTTGCGCTCTCCTCAGGCGTCTCGCCCGGATCAATCAGGCCTGCCGGGAAATTGTAGATCCACTGTGCCATCGCCATCCGGTATTCCCGACTGACAAGCATGTGTTCGCCGCTCTCGTCCGTGAGAATCAGGATCACAGAATCGGGTTTTCGATTCTGCAGTTCATCCAGTGTCCGGATATCCCGGTTGCGGCTGATCATCTCGTAGGTCTTCATCTTTCCTTCCGCCGTCACATAATCCACATCATAACGCGTGATATACCTGCCTTCATGTACCTTCCGAATGCCCTTGAATTCCATATTTGCGTCCCCTTTCATTCCAGTTCAGAACCATCTGTCTCAGACATGATCACCACGATAAACCGCGCTCAAATGATAAGCCTCAGATCATCTCCGCAGGTCGGGTTTGATCATTTCCTTGCGATTACAATCGGCTGATAGAATTGCGTTTCCTCCGGGAATTTCCAGTCCACTCCGCTGCAGCCATTGGCCAGGAACAGATGCGTCAGTTCTTCCCTGCGGGTAGCCCGGTATTCACATACAAACCTGCTGATCTGCAGGCTCTCCCCGTCATCGATAATGTACTGCGTCAACTGGTAATTGTCCCCGTTCCATACCCAGGTCTGGAAGGAAACACGCTGCCCCTTATCCGTCTTATGGATATAAGGCGGAGAGTACGGCGGCTTCTCAGTCAAAAGGCTGTCATAATCACGGATGCTGCCCACAAAGATGCCGCCAGGCCTTATCTGACCGACGATGCTTTGCACGGCTGCGCCCAGTGCCTCGCCCGTAAGCATGTGCGGCAAAGCATTGTCCATCGCGATCACGATATCAAACTTTTCCGGGAAAGTATCCGATAAGGCGCAGAAATCAGCATGCCTGAAGGATATATTAACGCCATTGGCCCTGGCACGCTCTGCCGCCTCAGCAAGCTCGCCGTCACTAATATCTGATGCTGTCACAGGATAACCGAGCGCAGCCAGTCCTATTGCCTGCGTTCCGATCCCGCATGCACAGTCAAGAATTCGGGCCGTCCTGTCAAATCCACTGTCAACAAAGAGCTTGTCCAGGATCACAGCCTGCTCGTGTATCGTGGCCTGCCAGTCGAGAAACAGTTTGTCATACTGGGTCGCCATGTTGTCATAAAAGGTCTGTATAATGTCCATATGCTGTCCAATCCCATAATCAAAGATTTCGCTCAGCGGCCCCCGCTTCTCGCAGGCCAGCCAGATGTCATACTTACTTGGCACTTCACCACGTGCAAAAATATCGTAATAACGATATTTTTATGATCAATCTACCGATGTCCCAGACTGGCTTCCGCCGGGTTACGTTTTGCTCATTCATTTGGCAGGATTATTATAGCACCCGCAGGCGGTATTTTTAAGCCCTTCTCAGGACGATAAATTCTGTGCCTGAACAGGTATTGAAAACCAGAACACTTTGTAATACAATGGCGTGGAATCTTTCCATGAGGAGAAAAATAAAGATGAAGATTACAACGTTTGATCCGATAATTTGCACAAAGGATGCAGCATCAGCAATTGCGCTTTTTGAGGCGCTTGGCTTTGAACGCAGCCACAGGAACGATAATGTTCCTGACCGTGAGAGCGTCATCAGCGTTCGGATGAAGAACGAAAACGGTTACCATGTTGATGTGGTTCAGTCTGACAAACTCGAGCGGGATCTGATGACCATTCGAATCAATGTGGATAACTTTGATGAGGCCTATGAGTTCTTTACAGCCCACGGATTTACGCCTAACAGCGAGAAACCATCCGCTGCTTCCTATGCCC
Source organism: Clostridia bacterium (assembly GCA_017458865.1). Taxonomy (GTDB): domain Bacteria; phylum Bacillota; class Clostridia; order Christensenellales; family Aristaeellaceae; genus Ventricola. The sequence goes on along the minus strand of JAFSZW010000418.1, from coordinate 5,544 downwards.
AGTTCATCGGCATGACTGCGCCGTCCGGCTTCCAGATCAGCCTGGCTCAGCATATCAGGAAATAAGTCAACGGAGCACGCACGCAGAAAAACGTCTTTCTTTGAAGGCGGTTCAAGTCAGTGACTTCTGAAAAGTACTGATTTGATCTGACCTCATCGGGCGGTACAACAATCGAAACAGCCATGTCAGGACATGCATGGCTGTTTATTATTTGCCAACCATCAGTGCATTAATTGCATCAAATCTGAGAGCCCAGATGAGGCCTGGAATTGAAGGGCTCAGGACTTTCCGGGAACCCTGACAGGGAAGAGGAGAAAAAACAGGTTGGCAATCCGGCAACTCTCATTGAATTGCTTTGGAAAAGATGGAATAATGGGTCGGCCGATGGATCAACAGGAAATATAGTTTCCGGAATCCATGGGAATTCAAAGCAAAAGACATATGCAGAACCGTGGGAGATATTCCCTGTTTCTGCGAAGAAAGGGGCAAATGATGAAGAATTTGGCAATGGCATTGATCTGTATGATGATCTTCAGCCTGATGGTCTTTACCGGTGTCCTGGCAGAGGCCGGAAACGCGGAGGGCGCACCCGACTATTCAAACAAAGACTACTGGGTACAGTTTCCGGAAATCACCAAGGATGTGGATACCTTCTACATCTACTCAACAGTGTACTTTGAGAAGAGCTTTGAGGAGGGTTCCACCGATTACGCAACGTTCGATAACATCGAGATGCTGGTAGGCGCGGTAGGCGAATATGTGACGAATGCGAGCGTATTCGAGGACTCCACCAACCTGTTCATGCCTTACTACCGTCAGGCCGGCATGCGGTACGCGATTGAAGTCGTAGAAAAAACCGGAGATCATGATAAAGTGCTCACCGGTGTATCCTACGATGATATCACGACTGCACTCGACTACTATTTTGAGAACTGCAATAACGGACGGCCGTTTATCATCGCGGGCCACAGCCAGGGTTCGGCCATGGTCAAGTATGTGTTGAAGAACTACTTTAAGGATCATCCTGAGTACTACGAGCGCATGCTCGCGGCTTATGTCATCGGTTTTTCCGTCACAGAGGAGGACCTTGCTGCTTATCCGCACCTGAAGTTTGCAACCGGCGAGAGTGACACAGGCGTCATCGTCAGCTGGAACACGGTGGGGCCAAAGAGCCTGGAAGAGGAAAATCATAACGTGGCGATCCTGCCGAACGCGATCAGCATCAACCCGCTGAACTGGAAGCGCGATGAAACATATGCGCCTGCAAGCGAGAATCTGGGCTCATTAATGCTGAACGAAAAAACCGGTGAATACGAGATTACTGACATCGGCGCAGACGCACAGGTGGTTCTTGAGCGCGGAGTGGTCGTCACGAACACCACATATGACCAGTATGCGGCACCCGAATTCTTCGGAACGCAGAGCTTCCATGAGGACGACTACACCATCTATTACAACAATATCAAGGACAACGTGGCAAAGAGAATTGCCGGTTATCAAAGCAGCGCGAAGTAAAATGATGAATGCACCATGACATAGTACACGCAAAACAGCGTCTTTCTTTGAAAGACGCTGTTTCGGTTTATTCGTTCTATCCGGATCTTATCATCATTCCAGGTAATGCAGCGCTTCCTGACGGCAGTAAGCCTGTCCACGGTTCAGGCAGACACGGCCTTCACCGTTTGCAGGATGCCGGTCAGATGCTCCATTCCGCACTGGATGCCTGAAGTTTTGTCATCCGGCGGAACATGCTGTCCTCCCGGCGCAGGAGATCTTTGGGGCGTCCGGACTCGACAACCTTACCATCGGCAAGGACGACGATCTGATCCGCCGCCTCCACGGTGCGCATCCGGTGTGCAATGACCAGCACGGTTTTGCCCGCGAGAAGACGGGAAAGTGCGCCCTGCACTTTGGTTTCGTTTTCAACGTCAAGAGACGCGGTCGCCTCATCCAGCAGCACAATCGGCGCATCCTTGAGGAGCGCTCTGGCAATGGAAATGCGCTGACGCTCGCCGCCGGAGAGCTTCGCACCGTTTTCGCCGATGGGTGTCTGGTAGCCCTGAGGGAGCTTGCTGACAAACTCATCACAGTTGGCCGCTTTAGCCGCCGCGAGCACTTCCAAATCCGTTGCACCGTGCCTGCCGAGGCGGATGTTCTCCATTACGGTATCATCAAACAGGACCACATCCTGGAACACCATGGAGTAATCCGTCAGCAGAACCTCGGGATCAATCGTGGATATGTCCACACCGCCAACCCGGATGGTGCCGCCGCCAATGTCCCACAGTCTGGCTGCCAGCCGGGCACAGGTGCTCTTGCCGGAGCCGGACGGGCCGACCAGTGCCGTTACCTCGCCTTCTCTGGCCGTAAAGCTGACGCCGCGCAGGACCTGCTGATCGTCATAGGCAAAGCGTACATCCTCGAACTCGATGTCATGCCCTTTGGGCGAGAATGTCTCTGCGCCCTCAGCTGTCGGCGTATTGCGGATTTCCATTAACCGGTTTGCAGAAACCTGGGAGATAAACATTTCCGCAATCAGCGCAAGCGCCTGATCAAACGGTGCATAGACGCGTGTGATCACCAGCAGAAACATGAACAGGCGCATAAAGTCTATCTGACCGGAAAGGATCAGGTTCGTGCCCATCAGAATTGTGGTGGCCACACCAAGCCGCATGATGACGCTCGCCGTATTGACAAAGATGCCGGTGGACAGTTCGCCGCTGAGCATGGTCTTCTCATGATAGTCAATCTTCCCATTCAGCCCGTCAATAAAGCGCGCTTCCTGGTTGGTGGCCCGGATCTCCCGGATGTTCTCAAGCGTTTCCTGAATGCCGTCCGCCACCTGAATGGCTGCCTCCTTGGTCAATTCCGACTTCTTTTTTGCCAGCTTCCTGCTGCCATACAGCAGCGCAAATGCCACCGGGACGCCCCACAGGCAGGCCAGCGCCATTCGCCAGTCAAAGGCAAAGAGACACACTGCAATGATGGCCGTTGAAATCCAGGAGCCGTACAGATAGCCGAGGCAGTGCGACCAGACGTGCTCGAGTCTGTTCACATCGCCCATGATCGTCTCGGTCAGGTCCGCCAGATCCCGTTTGCCAAAGTAGCCAAGCGGCAGTTTGCGCAGGCGCTCCGCAAGGCTGATCCGGATGGTCTTGATTTCGCCGTAAACCAGTCCATAGGTTGCCCGGTACTGCTGCAGATGCGTGAGAAAGGAGAGCGCGAGGAAGATGACGGTCAGTCCGATGAACAGCAGTGCCCCAGGCAGCGGCGCACCGCCGGTCAGCGTATCCATGAATCGGGACATCAGGGTGTAGAGAATGCCCATGCCTGCCATCACGACGAGGTTGACGATCACGGTCCAGAAGGTTCCCTGCTGCGTGTTCTTAACGCCCTGATCCGTAAGGGCGTATTTTGTCTGTACCTTTTTCCAGAACATTTACTCCGCCTCCCCTTCACTGGCGATACGCCACTGAACAGCTCTGTTATAGTCCGCCCACATTCGGGCATACAGTCCGTTCCCGTTCACAAGTGCCTCATGCGTGCCGGACTCGACAACATGTCCGGCATCCAGCACGATGATCTGATCCGCCCCCACCACAGTAGAGAGGCGGTGTGCAATCATGATGACCGTCCGCCCTCTGGTCAAGACGGCAAATGCTTTCTGAATCAGTGCCTCGTTCTCCGGATCGGCAAACGCCGTGGCCTCATCCAGCACGACAATGGGCGCATCCTTGAGGATTGCCCGCGCCAGTGCCACGCGCTGCTGTTCTCCACCGGATAGATACGTTCCCTTTGAGCCAAGGACGGTATCCATGCCGTCCGGCAGCTTGGCCAGGATGTCGTCGCACTGCGCGGCGGACAGGGCAGCTGCCACCTCTTCGCGGGAAGCATCCGGCCGGGCAGCACGCACATTATCAAGAATGGATGCCTTGAACAGGTGATTGTTCTGGAAGACAAAGGCCACCTGGTCCATCAGGACATGCGGGTCCGTCTGACGCACGTCAACACCGCCGACCTCCACTGATCCGGATGTGACATCCCAGAACCGGGGGATCAGGCTGGCCGCTGTGGTCTTGCCGCCGCCGGACGGACCGACCAGAGCAACCGTCTCGCCCGGTTTCACCTTGAAAGACACATGATCCAGCGCCGGCAGCTCTGCACCATCATAAGTGAAGGACACGTCCCTGAACGTCACGCTGTTGTCCTTTGGCTTTTTCGGATTTGCCGTTACTTCCAGTGTCGGCGCGCTCATCACCAGATTGATCCGTCCAAGCGCCGTACTGGCCAGCATCATGCCGCTCGCCGAAAACATGATCTTCGCCAGTGCTGTTGAAACAACGGCAGAGAATACCGCATAAAACGCAAAGTTGGTGATAAACACGGTCAGGTTCCCGCCTGCAAGCGCACCAGGCGCCAGCAGCAGTGCTGCAGGAACCAGGAAGACAAACGCCGCCTCCGTAAAGGTCAGGTTGACCGCCTGCGGCGTGCGGCAGACGCCATCCGTGTACCGCTCAGCCTTGGTACTGTAGTCCTCAATTGCCTGCCGGAATGCCTTAAAGGAATACACCGTCTGCTGGAACACCTTGACGACCGGTATGCCGCGAACATATTCGGTGCCTGCCTTGCTCATCACGTCCTGCGCTGCCTGATACTCCGCCATCAGGCTGGCATTTTTGCCGCCCATCATGGAATACAGGGAGATCACCGAGATCAGCGCCGCCAGCAGGCACGCTGCACCCATGCGCCAGTCAAAGACAAACATCAGGACCAGCATGGACACAAACATGGTGATTGTCCCCACGATATCCGCCAGGTTATGCGCCAGCAGTGTTTCCGTCTCAGCAGCCGCACCGTCCAGACGATTTCTCAGAAGACCGGAGGCATTGCTGTCAAAAAAGCCCAGCGGCGTTTTCATCAGATGTTCCATTCCCTGCTTGCGGATGTTGCCTGCTGTACGGAATGCCGCCAGATGCGTGCACATCAGGGCAGCGAAGTAAACCACGATGCCGGACACGGCAAAGACAAACGCCATAACACCGTAACGGGAAATCCCGGACGCTGCCGTCCAGTCCGGTGCAACGGCAATCAGATCCCTGGCCGCCAGCCAGATACAGATATAAGGCGCCATACCCAGGATCATGGCAATGGCTGACAGGAAAAGCCCGAGATACGTCAGCTTCCTGTAGCTGCCCGTGTATCCCAGTAAAACGGACAGATCACTTTGCTTCTTTGCTTTCTTCTCTTCATTGACTGCCATTTTACAGCCTCCTCTGCTACTTTTTCCCCACCAGCAGTGCCGACCCGGACAGGCCCATAAGGGTGGCTTCCCGTTTCGTCATAAACTTCCCGCCGGTGGTATCAATCAGCTCCGCTTTCTCATACCCCATCTCTTTCAGCTTCCTCAGGAACGCCTGCATATCGCCGTATTTTGAGACTGAAAAGATGTCATGGATGGCAAATGATCCGCCCTTCCTGAGGGTGCGCAGCGTTTCAAGCAGATAGCCCTGCCGCTCACCTGGGATATTGTGATAAACGTAATTG
>JAFSZW010000417.1 GCA_017458865.1 Clostridia bacterium | reverse complement strand
GTTATGCACCGCGTCAGGGCCAGCAGGGCCAGGGCGGCTTTGCACCGCGCCAGGGGCAGCAGGGTCAGGGTGGCTATGCGCCGCGTCAGGGCCAGCAGGCTGCAGGCGGCCAGAACCGGCCTGCCGGACAGCGGATGAAGCCGAAGGCTGCGGAGTCGGATATCATTCCGTCCATCGAGAAGGAGCGCGTCTCCAACTACGATCCCAACAAGAAGATGCGTCAGCGGCAGCATGATCCGGAGCATCAGAACACCAAGAACCGGAAGCAGCTGGCCCGGGAGACCGGATACGGCGATATGGACGATGAAATCGTCCGCGGCCGCCGCAAGAAGCAGGGCAAGCAGGACAAGCAGCAGAAGATGGCCCCGATCAAGATCGAGACAGCCTTCATGACTGCTGAGACGATCACGGTCCGTGACCTCACGGAGCGCATCGGCAAGCCGGCCGGTGAGATCATCAAGAAGCTCATGCTCCTTGGCATCATGGCGACGATCAACCAGGAACTCGACTTTGATACCGCGTCTCTGGTGGCCTCCGAGTTCGGCGTTACGCTCGAGATGAAGCTCGACAAGACCGCAGAGGATGCGCTCTCTGCCGAGAACATTGAGGATGCCGAGGAGGATCTCAAACCCCGTCCGCCGGTTATCACCGTCATGGGTCACGTCGACCACGGCAAGACGTCCCTGCTCGACTACATCCGCAAGACGAAGGTTACGGACGGCGAGGCAGGCGGCATCACGCAGCACATCGGTGCGTATGTGGCGCAGGTCAACGGACGTCAGATCACGTTCCTTGATACCCCGGGCCACGAGGCCTTCACGGCGATGCGCGCCCGCGGCACGCAGGCGACGGATATCGCCATCCTGGTGGTTGCTGCGGATGACGGCGTCATGCCGCAGACCATTGAGTCCATTCACCATGCCCGTGCGGCAAAGTGCCCGGTCATCGTGGCGATCAACAAGATCGACAAGCCGGACGCGGATCCCGAGGTGGTCAAGCAGGAACTCACGCAGTACGAGCTCATTCCGGAGGAGTGGGGCGGCGATACCATCATGGTGCCCGTTTCCGCAAAGACTGGCGAGGGCGTCGACGATCTGCTTGAGAATGTTCTGCTGCTGGCAGACATGCTTGAGCTCAAGGCTAATCCGGACCGCAAGGCGCGCGGTGTCATCATTGAGGCGAAGCTCGACCATGCCCGCGGCGCCATCGCGACCGCGCTGGTCCAGAATGGTACGCTCAATGTCGGCGACATGGTCGTGGCCGGCAGTGCGTACGGCCGTGTCCGTGCCATGGTCAGCAGCCGCGGCGACCGCGTCAAGACGGCACTGCCTGCGACGCCGGTTGAGATTGTCGGATTCGGCGATGTGCCGGATGCCGGCGATGAGTTCATCGCAGTTGAGGATGAGAAGCTGGCCCGTCAGGTCGTTGAGGAGCGTGCCGCGAAGGCGCGTGCATCCATGGCCAAGAGCAGCTCTGCCTCGACGCTTGAGGAACTCTACAGCAAGCTGGCTGAGGGCGAGGTCAAGGATCTCAACATCATCATCAAGGCAGACGTTCAGGGCTCTGTTGAGGCAGTCAAGCAGTCGCTTGAGAAGCTCAGCAATGACAAGGTGCACGTCAAGACCATTCACTGCGGCGTCGGCGGCGTAACCGAGAACGATGTCATGCTCGCCGGCATCGACGGCGCGATTATCATCGGCTTCAACGTCCGTCCGGACGGCAAGGCGCGCGAGGCAGCGCAGCGTGACGGCATTGATATCCGCTACTATCGCATCATCTATCAGGCGATTGAGGATATCGAAAAGGCCATGAAGGGCATGCTGACACCGGAATTCAAGGAGAACCTCCTTGGACATGCCGAGGTCCGCAACGTCTTCAAGATCACCGGCGTCGGCACCATTGCCGGTTGCTATGTCACGGACGGCAAGATCCAGCGCAATGCGCAGGTCCGTCTGCTGCGTGACAACGTCGTTATCTTTGAAGGCAAGCTTTCATCCCTGCAGCGCTTCAAGGACTCTGTCCGCGAGGTTGCAGACGGGTATGAGTGCGGTGTCGGACTGGAGAACTATTCTGACATCAAGAACGGCGACGTGGTCGAATGCTTCCTGATGGAAGAGGTTGCAGTTGATTAACCCTTCCGGTACAACAAAGGCCCCGGCTATGCCGGGAAAGGGATTCCGATAGGATGATTTGAGGGCACGTTTGGCGGATTTCCCCACCTGACGTGCCTTTTTTGAAAGGAACAAAATGGCAGCACAGCAATTTGAAAGGACAGACCGCATCGGGGCGGAGATGATGAGAGAAGTGGAACGGGTCATCCGTGAGGATGTCCGCGATCCGCGGACCGACTGCATCTTTTCCATTACGCATGCGGATGTAACGCGCGATCTGCGTTACGCAAAGATATATGTCAGTGTTCTGGAGGAGGACAAGCGTGAGCCGATGATGAAGGCGCTCAAAAGCGCAGCCGGATTCATCCGTCATGCCGTCGGGCAGCGCATTCAGCTGCGGTATACACCGGAACTGCTGTTCCAGCTGGATACCTCAATTGAATACGGTGTTCATATTGCGGAGGTTCTGAACCAGATCAGCAAAGAGAGCGACAGCAAGCAGGAGGCGTAACATGGGTATTGAGAGCAGGGAGGCCTGGCTTCGACAGATCCGTGAGGGGAAATCATTCCTCCTCATTTCCCATATCAACCCGGACGGGGATACGGTCGGTTCAGTCCTCGGCCTCCGTCTGGCACTGCTTTCCATGGGGAAAACCGTCACGATTGTCTGTGATGGGGATATCCCCAGGAACATGAGCATGCTTACGGGATATGACTTATACCTGAAACCGGATGAGGTTAATGCCGTGTATGATACGGCCATTGCCGTTGACATCAGCTCGAAGGATATGATGGGGGCGTCCCTGCCGCTGTTTGAGGCAGCGCAGGTCAAAATGGTGCTGGATCACCATGCAACCAATCAGGCATATGGGGAGATCAACTGGATCCGCAGGGGTGAGGCAGCCTGCTGTCAGCTTGTCTATGACGCGATTATGGAGCTCGGGGTCACCATAACACCTGAGATGGCCAACTGCGTCCTGCTGGGGCTCTCTACAGATACTGGGCATTTCGAGTATGCATCCACATCATCGCTCACGATGCATACCGCGGCGGAACTTGTGGATGCCGGCGGCGATCTGCCCAGAATTACGAAGCTCATGTACCGCTCACAGCCCATGCGCCGCATTCAGATGACCAAGATTGCCTACAGGAAGATGCATTTCGAGTGCGACGGGCAGATTGGGGTCATCGAACTGACGCGGGACGACTTTACCAGCACCGGTTGCACGTTCGGTGAGGTGGATGGACTCGTCAATCTGGCACTTGAGATCGAGGGCGTGCGCTTTGCGTATCTGGCCAGTGAACGTGAAAATGGAATCAAGATTTCCCTGCGCGCGGCGGAGCCGGATGTGGTCAATGATGTCGCGCTCCACTTTGGCGGCGGCGGACATGCGCAGGCAGCTGGCTGCACCATTTATGAGCCGCTTGAGACCGCGTCCGCGATGGTGCTTGAGATGCTGAGGGAAAAGGCCAAATGAACGGTTTTCTTTCCATCCTGAAACCGCCGGGGATGACATCCTTTGCGGTGGTCAGCAGGATACGGCATGCTTTGCCGAAAGGGACGAGGATCGGCCATGCGGGCACGCTTGACCCGCAGGCTGCAGGCGTGCTGCCGGTGATGATCGGCCGCGCAACGCGCCTGTTTGACTATACGACAGATAAGACAAAGACCTACCTTGTGGAGTTTGTGCCCGGCATTGAAACGGATACCCAGGATACGACAGGCACTGTTGTGCGCCGGGGCAGAACAAGTATTGAGCAGGCAGAGATAGAGGCACTGCTTCCCAGGTTTAACGGGGACATTGATCAGATCCCGCCCATGTACTCTGCGCTGAAACGGGAAGGAAAGCGGCTTTACGAACTGGCACGGGCAGGCGAGACCATAGAGCGGGAACCGCGCACGGTCCATGTGGATCAGATCCGCGTCTGCTTTGAGGAATCGGGACACTATTTCCTTGAGGTGACCTGCGGCCGCGGGACCTATATGCGGACAATCTGCCATGATCTCGGCCTGGCACTTGGCAGTGCGGGATGCATGGGTGCACTGATCCGCACAGCGGCCGGTCCGTTTACCATAGGTGAAAGCATGCCGCTTGAGGCGCTTGACTGCGCGGAGCCGCTTGAGACGCTGCGCGCACATCTGTACCCGCTTGATTATCCGCTTTCCCATATTCGGCGCTTTGATATAGATGGCCGGATGTCGGAGCGGCATGTCCGCGCCGGAATGCCTGTTCCCTGCACGGATACCGATTTGCCTGAGAGTGTGCCTGTACGGATATACTGGCAGGACCGGTTCTGCGGCCTTGCCCATCGCAAGGGCACAGTGTGTATATATGACTGTATGCTTTTGGAGTGAAGCTATTTGGACATTTTTTCGCATGAGCGGGACTGGAACGGGGGCGAAACAGCAATCGCCTTCGGCATGTTTGACGGTGTCCATCTCGGGCACCGTCAATTGATTGAAGCAACCTGTCAGGCTGCAAAGACAAAGGGCCTGACCAGCGTCGTCTTCACCTTTTCCAATCATCCGCTCAGTATCATAACGCCTGACCGCATTCCGGATGGACTGGATACGGCCGGGGAGAAACTGAATGATATTGCCCGGTGCGGCGCGGATGCGGTCATTATGCGGCCATTTGATGCCGATTTTGCCTCCCTGAGCGCCGAACAGTTTGTTGAGAATATCGTGCATGCAATGCATCCCAGAGTCTTTGTGATCGGGTTTAACTACTCTTTCGGCGCAAAGGGCCGCGGCAGGGCGGAGGATATGCGCCGCCTGGGCATGCAGTACGGGGTTGAGACCCGGATCATCGGCCGCGTCGAAATTGGCGGGGAAACGGTTTCCTCAAGCCGGATCCGTCAGGCGCTGCTTGAGGGGGATCCTGAACTGGCTGCAGAGATGCTGGGCCGGCCTTACCGGATTGAAGGTAAGGTGGAAAGCGGAAAGCACCTGGGACGCAGACTCGGATTCCCGACAGCCAATCTTTCGTTCCCGGCGGGAAAGCTCCTGCCGCGCTATGGGGTTTATGCCTGCATGGCACAGGTGGACGGACGGGAATACGCGGCGGCGGTCAATGTGGGCGTTCATCCCACGGCGCCGGAGGGCGCGCCGACAATTGAGGCTTTCCTGCTCGATTATCCGGGCGAGTCTCTCTATGATGAAACGCTGATGCTTGAATTCAGGCATTTCATCCGGCCGGAACAGCGCTTTGAGTCCCTTGACTCCCTGCGGGCAGAGGTCCTCAGGAACTGTGAACAGGTTGCCACGCTGCTCAGACGGGACAGATAGCCCACCTGGCGGAAACCTGCCTGAGGCGGGGATGGCGGCAACCTTTGATCTGTTTACCGGTATGCAGGCACTGAATCAGGTGCGCTTAAAAAAGTTGCTGAAAATGGCATAAAACGCGCCCAAATGCCTATTTTTATTGTTTACAAAAGAGGGGTTCCGTGTTAGAATACCCTCCGGTCGCAACCACCTGCTCAGAAACACGATACTCCAACGTTTTTCCGGGCTTCTGGCGATTGACACAAATAAATGGAGGAATTTTAAAATGGCTATCACTAAGGCTGAAAAAGAAGCAATCGTAAGTTCTTACGGCAGACACGAGGGTGACACTGGTTCACCTGAAGTTCAGATCGCGCTGCTCACAAAGCGGATCAATGATCTGAACGCTCACCTGAAGGATCATCCGAAGGATCATCATTCCCATCGTGGACTTCTTCTGATGGTTGGCCAGCGTCGTGGCATGCTTGACTATCTCAAGAAGATTGATATCGAGCGTTATCGTGCTTTGGTAGCAAAACTGGGTCTGCGCAAGTAAGCTCAGGTTTACTTATTGCGCTTATTTCCCAGATGGGCCGTCGTTTGGGACATTCCAAATGACGGCTTTTTGATCGGTTTAGAGGGTTCTGACCGAGGTTAGTGTGGCAGGTAGTATTGAAAGGAGTTTCTTAAGTTAATGGAAAGAGTTTTTACGACCGAACTGGGTGGTCGCGTACTGACAATGGAATTCGGCAAGTACTGCGGACAGGCAAACGGCTCTGTCATCGTACGTCTTGGCGATACTGTCGTGATGGTCAATGTTACGGCTGCGGATCAGCCGCGTGAGGGACAGGATTTCTTCCCGCTGAGCGTTGATTTTGAGGAAAAGATGTATTCCATCGGCAAGCTGCCGGGCGGATTCATCAAGCGCGAGGGACGTCCCTCTGAAAAGGCAACGCTGACTGCCCGTCTGATCGACCGCCCCCTGCGTCCGCTCTTTAACAAGGGCATGCGCAACGATGTTCAGGTCGTGTGTACGGTTCTCTCCTGCGAGGTTGACGTGCAGCCGGAAATCCCGGCGATGCTCGGTGCCTCTGCAGCGATCGCTGTCAGTGACATCCCGTGGGCCGGCCCGATTGGCGCGGTTCATGTCGGCCTGATTGACGGTGAGGTTGTCATCAATCCGAATACGGCGCAGCGTGCGGTTTCAAGACTGGCACTGACCGTTGCCGGCACCGACGAGGCTGTTCTGATGGTTGAGGCCGGTGCAAAGGAGATCAGCGAAGAGGATATGCTCCGCGCGATCCTGACGGGTCATGAGGAGATCAAGAAGCTGGTTGCCTTCCAGAAACAGATTGTCAGCGAGATCGGCAAGGAAAAACGCGACTTCCCGGTCTTTGAGACTGGCGAGGATATCAAGGAAGCGGTTCATCGCGACTTCCTCGAGCGTACGGAATGGGCTTTCGAGGCCTTTGACCGTCACGAGCGTGGCGATCGTGAGGATGTCGTCAAGGAAGAGGCACACGAGAAGTATGCTGAGGTCTTTGCTGACCGCATGAATGAGGTGGATGACGCACTGTATTATCTCGACAAAGAGGTTATGCGGCGCAAGATCATCGACAAGGGCATTCGTCCGGATGGCCGCGGCCTGACCGACATTCGTCCGATCTGGTCCGAGGTTTCCGTTCTGCCGCGTGTCCATGGTTCCGGTGTCTTTACCCGTGGTGAGACGCAGGTCATGTCCATTGCAACGCTGGCGCCCGTCAGCGAGGCGCAGGTCATTGAGGGTCTCGGCGAGGAGACCTGCGAGCGGTACATGCACAACTACAACATGCCGCCGTATGCATCCGGTGAGGCCGGACGCCTCAAGAGCCCCGGACGCCGTGAGATCGGACATGGTGCACTGGCCAAGCGTGCGCTTCTGCCGGTTATCCCGCCAGTTGAGACGTTCCCATATGCCATCCGTGTGGTCAGCGAGGTGCTTTCCTCCAATGGTTCCACCTCTCAGGCCTCTGTCTGCGGCTCAACGCTCGCGCTGATGGATGCAGGCGTTCCGATTACCGCACCGGTTGCCGGCGTGGCAATGGGCCTCATCAAGGATACCGAGACCGGCAAGGTCGCTGTCCTGACGGACATTCAGGGACTTGAAGACTTCCTTGGCGACATGGACTTCAAGGTTGCCGGCACCATGAACGGCATTACGGCCATTCAGATGGATATCAAGATCAAGGGCATTGACGAGGCCATTCTCCGCCAGGCGCTCACGCAGGCACTTGACGGCCGTCTCTTCATCCTGGGCAAGATGCTTGAAACCATCCCGCAGCCGCGTGAGCAGCTGTCGAAGTATGCACCGAAGATC
>JAFSZW010000416.1 GCA_017458865.1 Clostridia bacterium | reverse complement strand
GTCAGAACGCAGGCGATCATCGAAAGAACGTTGTAGACGCTGGCCTCAAAAGGCTTCTTGTCATAGAGGACAGCCAACTGGGAGACGCTCGCGGCAGCCGGTGCACACATGGCAATGAAAAGGACAGAGAGGACCGGCAGCAGCTCAGGACTGCGCGTAAAGATGCCGCTGGCCAGGAGAATGAGGAGCGCGACAGCCGGCATGATCACAAGGCGGCCGAGAGAGATGAAATAAGCACGCTTGGAGGTAAAGACAGATTTGAGATCGTGGCCTGCGATGACAATGCCGACGACCAGCATGGAAGTGGGACCGACCATTCCGGCAAGTCCTTCCATGGCGGTATCAATAACAGTCGGAATGCGGATCTGCAGCGCGCAGAGCAGAAGACCGACGAAGAGGGCGATCATGTTGGGATTCAGAAGGATTTTCCGGATGTTGATCCCGCGGCGCTCACTGATAATGGTCTGGGCATGTGTCCAGACAAAGAGGTTGAACGGAATCTGCAGGGAGCTGGCGTAGAATACGTATTCATTGCCAAGCATCATGTTGATGAGCGGGAGCATCAGGTTTCCGACGTTGCCGTAGATGAGCGTGCAGACATCAATGCTGTCGAGTCTGAATGGCTTTTTTGCAAGTGTTGCCAGGAGTATCCAGACAATATAGACGACGATACCGAAGATCATGGATGCAATGAAACCGTACATGCGTTCGGGTGTAATATCGATCTGGAATGCACGGCAGATGAGGCATGGCTGCAGGATATACACGACAAGGGTTGAGAGGACTTTGCTGTCGCTGCTTTTGATGACGTGGAGCCTGACAACGACAAATCCAACAATGACCATGAGCATCATGGATGCAAGACGGCTCATCAGAACGGTTGTGGAAGCCATATTCTTCCTCCTGAACAGGTGTAATAAAGCGAGGGTGATTGTATCGCTTTTTCGAATACGTGTCAAACGCGGCAGACCGGGACAGAATAAATTGGGATGTGCAAGTAAAAATGCAAATAAAATACGATGAATACTGAACGCTGCTCCGCAAAAAGCTTGAAACAGTGGGGGCTATGTGATAGAATCATTATGTCGAAGTGTATCTGTCTGCCTTACGTGAAACCGAAGGGCTTAATGGACGGGTGCATGATGATGCGAAGGATCCGGATGGATGCAGCTTACAGCAGGCAAAATGATGGTTCGCAGTCATATTGTTGTGGACAGACGGGAGATATTCAATTGGAAATTGTTAATGAACGTGTTTCTCACAGGAAGTACGGTGAAGGAACAATTGTGTCCTATGATAAAAATGGACATATTCAGGTCAGGTTTGATCTGAACACGAGGAAGCACACTTTTGCCTATCCTTCCTGTTTTGTGAGCCATCTGGTCATGCTGAATAAACGGAAGGCAAACGCCATCGCGCGGCTGAACGAAAAACTTGCAGAAACGGATGAGGCGAAAGCTGAAAAGAAGCATCGGGATGCCATGGCGAAGATGGTGGAGCTGCAGAAGAAGTATGCCAAGATTGAAAAGGAACGCCATGACGAGTTAAAAAACTACAGTACAGTTGAGGAGTTTCTGACCAGTTTTTCCATTGCACTCTCAGATGAAATTGAGGCATCATCCAAACAGGTGAGCAAGCGGCAGAAGCTGTTCGACGGTCATCTGCTCGGACGTGTTTCATCTGGATTTATCTACAGGTTTGAGGCAGATACTGTGCTGAACCTGCCGGACAGCATCCAGATTTCCCTTTATTTGAGTGAACCTCAGCTTTCAGGCTATGCCACCATTATCAACTGTGATGGAAACCGGATTACCTTTTCGACGGGTCTGGATCTTGGACAGAATCTGCAGATGATTCAGTTTAGCTCTGAGCCACTGTTTATCCTCGCTGAGCTTTTGCGGAAGATGGACGAGATGCTGACTGACTGTTCTCCAATCTGCAGAGCTCTGATGCTTGACGGGCTTAAGATGGTCAAGAAGGACATGCCGTTTCAGACGGAGTCCAAGAATGCCCGCAAAATGGCGATTAATCAGCCGATTACGTTCATCTGGGGCCCGCCGGGTACCGGCAAGACGGAAACGCTTGCTAGAATAACGCTGGATCATCTGCAGATGAAGCACAGCGTCCTTATGCTTTCCTACAGCAATGTTTCTGTTGACAGCGCCATTTTGCGCACTTACGAGAAGGATCCCAAAAAAGCGCCGGGACGGCTGATTCGCTATGGATACCCGAGAGACAGGGAACTGATTGATCACGATTATCTGTCCTCATACAATCTGGCTATGTATATGTATCCGGAACTGGCTGCTGAGTATGCCTGTCTTGAGGCAGAGCGGGAGCGTCTTTCCAGTGAGGGCGAATCCATTCGGGAACTGACGAAAAAGCTGAATGCGGTCAGTGGGCAGATTCATGAGGCTGAGGATGATCTGGTTTATAATGCCAGTTTTATTGCGACAACTCTGTCCAAGGCGATAGTGGATCCGATCATTAATGGACGGAAATATGATGTTGTCATTGTGGATGAAGCGAGTATGGCGCTCATCCCGCAGATTATCTTTGCGGCAAGTCTGGCCAGTATGCATTTTATCTGTATAGGGGACTTTTCCCAGCTTCCACCGATTGTTCTCGCAAAGGGGAAAAGTATCCTGAATGACGATATTTTCACGTACTGCGGGCTTGTTTCTGCCGTACGTGCCAAGTGCAGGCATGAATGGCTGTGTATGCTTGACACGCAGTACCGGATGCATCCCGAAATTGCCAGTTTTGCCAGTGAGGCGATGTATGCCGGTCTGCTTAAAACCAAACCGGATGTCATTGATGAACGTCAGATGATTGCCGATGCGGCGCCTTTTGCCGGGGATGCCATGCGGCTTGTCGATCTGAGCGGCATGCTTTCGGTGTGCAAGCGGACGCCCGAACTGTCGAGGGTCAACCCGCTCAGCGGACTCATCTCAATGGGGCTGGCGATTCGTGCAGCGGAAAAACACGAGGTAGGTGTGATCGTTCCGTATAGCGCGCAGGCACATCTTCTGTCGGCGTTATCTCTGGATATTTGGGAGCAGTGTCCGAATCTGAAACGGATAACGTGTGCGACGGTTCATCAGTTCCAGGGCTCAGAGCGGGACGTCATTATCTATGATGCTGTTGACTGCTTCCGAATGAAGAGGCCTGGTGTGCTGCTTACGGACCTCAAACTGAACTCGGCAAACCGTTTGTTTAATGTGGCCATGACAAGGACACGCGGGAAACTGATTACCGTTGCCAATGTGGATTTTCTTGACCGCAAGAATTTCTCAAGCATCATGCTGTTTTCTGTTCTCATGACAAGGCTCAGGGAATTGAACAGGGTGTCTGAGGGAAATGAGATTCTGGCGGAGGCAGACAATTCAATTATCCGTTCATTCCTTGAAGCTGAGGCGCAGGAACTGTTCCTTGAGGATATCCATGAGGCCAAAGAGGAGATCGCAATTGATCTGCCCGGCGGATGCCAGCCAAACGATGCGTATTACGAAAGAATGGCCAACGAATTCTTTGCAGCAAGACGGCGCGGTGTCAGGATTACCATCAGGACGGACGACAAGTCACTGTTGCCAAAGCAGATCCGGTCATTTTCCGTTGTGAATAACTCGGTCATCTGTCCGCTGAGTATCATTGACCGTGAGTGCGTGTGGCATGGAATGCCGCTGACCAGCATGGACTTTATCTCAATGGGTGAGGTCATTCCAACGCGGTATCGTCCGATTTTCCGCATTCGTGGCAGAAACTTTGCCCGTTCGCTGTACAGCTATATGGAAATGTCCCACAACAACGATCTTGCGCCGCTCAAAGGCAGACTGGATGAGGAAACGAATTACAGCTCCTTTGCCGTGTATGCTGCGGTTCATTACAAATGCCTCGTTTGCGGCGAGGATGCAGTTCTCAAGCACACTGGTCCCACATACTATCTCGGGTGCCGGAAACGTACCTGTGGTTTTAAGATGGATATCACGGCAGAGATGGTTCAGGCGTATCTGGATGATCCGTGTACGGAGAACAGGGTATGTCCTTTGGATGATTCCCCGCTTGAGGCCACGGTTTCCAATACGGGGCATATCGTGGTCGTCTGTACGAATTCCAGAGCGCATAAATTCAAGGTAAACGAGATTTAAGCCCACATCTCTAAAACTCACAAACTGTCAGAAATGACAGTTTTTTTATGTGACAAAACGGCCGATCAGAGCAGGAAACGGAAGCGTCAAATTCGCGATAGATACACTGGTGAGACGCACTGTAAGGCCTTAGGAGTAGAATGCGTTTAAATACACCAGAGGGGCTGATATGGATGAGAAGGACAGGAGGGGCATGTCTTGACGTGTCAGGGTACGTCAGATTTTCAATGGAGGCTATTGTTGTATGTGGATATGCCGCTCTGAGTGATGGAAAGTGCCAGACGTTGTTGACTTTTCGTGTTACATGAATTATACTCATTTTCGAAAAGAACAGAAACAGCGTCATTGACGTTTTCGGAACGATGTGAGAAGAAAGACCGATGTGTAGTTGACCCAAAGGAGGTGAATGAATGGACAAGATACTTACACCTGAAGAGGTCTCAATGCTGTCCAAGGATGAAAAGGAACAGCTTATTGCTTATCATCAGGAATAGTTGAAATTCCTCACTGCTACGCCGCGCAGTGATTGGCATGCGGCTGTTGAGGCTGATCTCAGGCTCGATGCGCGTAATGCCGAAGGCGATCCTGTAATGATTGACGCAGAATGCCGCCTTGGTATTGGACCGCCAAGGGTTGATTTCATCGTTTGGATGCAGGAGGAAGGAACCCGCCTGCAGAAGAGAATCTACAGCATTTTCAGAAGAACCAACATAATCGAGTATAAGAATCCACATGATTCGCTGAACTGGCATGTGCTGTACAAGGCGATCGGATATGTTGGACTGTATTTCGGATTGG
>JAFSZW010000415.1 GCA_017458865.1 Clostridia bacterium | reverse complement strand
TTTCGGCATCGCTGCCTGCCGGGCATTTCACTCAAAGCCCGCTATATCTCTCTGATTGAGGTCTGCCATGTACCAGGTGCTGCTTTTCCTCATCTGTCTCGCCCTCGCCCGCCGGTAAAGCATGTCTTATCTGCCTGGCCGGTTTCGCCATCTCATCTTTGGCATATTCCAGTCAGGCTGCCGGACATGCAGGAAATGGACATGCCGCCCCGTCTTTGGCTGCACCGGGTGGATGGGAATGCGCCAGTTGCCGCTGAGGCCCGTTACCAGGAAGGCCAGACACATTCCCCTGCTGATGCAGGATAACGACAGCGAAAAGCCGGTTCTGCATTGCATGCCATAAAGCCCGGGCTATTGCATGCCCTCCATGACCATCCGGCGGATTTCGGGCGGCACCGGCAGTGTCGCGGCATCTGCCTGATCCCGCACCATCTGCCTCACAAGAGATGAGGACAGGTCCCGGAAGGTTTCCGGCGTCTCGAGCACCCGGATGCAGGAAGACAGGCTGCAGAGAAATGGGCTTGCCTTAATCATGGCCTCGCAGGCATCCCTGCCGCGGGTCAGGCAGACAACGCCGAATGTCTCGCAGATCTCACGGACATACAGCCAGCCACTTTCCAGTTCCGGCAGCTTGTCGGAGCCGAGCAGCAGCGTGGCATGGATGCCCCTGTCCCTGAGCGCCAGGAGCGTTTCATACGTTCTCGGCTGATGGTCCGCCCGGATCTCAATATCCGTGACCTGCATCCAGGGACGGCTTGCCGCGATCGTCTCAAGCATCTCAAGCCGCTGACTGTCGCTGTAGGCAAAATCCTTCTGCTGGCTGACCCTTATATACTGGGACCTGGACGGGACAAACAGGACGCCATCCCGGCCAGTTTCCTGCATCGCGAATTCCGCCAGCTCAATATGGGCCAGCGTCGGCGGATTGAATGCGCCGAAGAACCCGAGCCAATTATGCATGACCAGGCTCCGAATCAAAGGGATTCAGAATAAGCGGCATTTTGCGCTTGTGCATATTGGCTGCCTCTTTCCTGGCAATGACCGCATCCACCGCAGGATCGCCGCAGGTGCCGTTTCTTAAATAGCTGTGAATGTCCGCATAGCGGATGCCCAGCTTTTCCTCATCGCTCATCCCGGAAAGACCGTCCGTCGGGGTCTTTTCAACCAGATCCCGCGGCAGCTCAGGCATGGTCAGGCCGACCTTTACGACCTCCACGCTGGTCAGTGCGCCAAGCATGGCGAAATCACAGGAGGTATCCCCGTCCTTTGTGCAGTAGCCGACAGTCGCCTCACTGAGGTTGCCGGTGCCGGCAAGCCGTGCGCCAAGCGCCTGGGCAATATACCGCGCCACCGTCATCCGGATCCGGGGGCCGACATTGATGTCGCTCTCGCGGCTTTCCGGCACCGTGTAATCGCCCTTCTCGGCGATCCCCTCCCCGCGGTACACCTGGTCCCGCAGCGCCTCATGCATAGGGCCGATATTGACCACACGGCTGTTGATGCCAAGCGCCTCGCAGACACGATGGCTGTCCGCAATATCCTTCTGCTCACCGTCCGGCATCATGACGCCGTACACATTCTGCGGTCCAAGCGCCCGCGCGCAGATCGCCGCAGTCACCGTTGAGTCCTTGCCTCCGGAAATGGCGACAACAACCCTGCTGAATCCCTGGTCCGCCGCCAGCTTTCTGACTGCACTGACCAGATTGTCCCTCGCCTTTTCAGGCGAAAAATCCACCTTAACCATTTGTTCCCTCCAGTCTGTCCTCAAAGCCAGATATGCCAAATCACAGGATATCTATCTGGCAGCTTGCCATGGTCATAAGCGCCGCCTCATGCTTTTCCGGCGTAACACCGGCGCAGCAGGATGCGCGAACCTGAATCTTGGCCGCGGGAAAGGCCGCTTTGAGAATGATCGCATTGCTGACCACGCAGATATCCGTGCACAGGCCGATAAGCTCAATCGTCTCCGGTGCCCCGTCCGACAGCTTCTTCACAATCTCCGGCAGATGCAGACTGCCGAATGTATGATTTTCCACCATCCAGGCATCGCTGAGCACATCCTGCAGCTCAGGCGACAGTTTCCAGCCATCTGTCCCGCGAATGCAGTGCGGCACCGGCAGTTTCTGCCCCTCCTGGGTGCTCATGTAATCCTCGCCATGCGTATCCAGCGTGGCAATGATATGATACCCTGCCGCCCTGCACTCGCTGATGCGGTCCTTTACCGCAGGCACGATTGCCACTGCCTATTTTGTGCCCAGAGCACCGTCGATAAAGTCATTCTGCATATCAACAACGATAAGCAAATCCTTCAACATGCGTTTCCCTCCCTAGCTTTGCTGCGCGCTTTGCCGGCCACGCACAGCGAATTCCTGTCATCCTTTTTCCGGCATGCCTTATCTGCAGATCTGCACCGTCCTGTATATGATGGCCGACTGATGTTTCCGTTTTTCCGTTGCCCCGGTTCGCTCAATCTTCCCCGGGTGCTCATACTGATTTCGGATAAACCGGCGGAAATTGCTGCTGTCCTGCCCATTATCCAGCACCGCCTCAAAGATCGACTGAAGTTCAACCAGCGTAAACGCCTCGGGATCATTGAGAAACCGAAACCCGATGTCCGTATAGCTGATCTTCCCCCGCAGCCGCTGGATGCCCGTCCTGATGATTTCGGCATGATCAAAGGCCAGCAGATCCGCCCCCAGCATCTGTCCGTCCGCGCCGCACAGCTGCAGCTCACTGCCGCTTATCCGGGCCGAAAACGGCACCAGTCTGCTGTCCGCCAAATTCAGGCATTCCTCCGTCCTGCGTCCCGGCAGAATCGCCAGATACGCCGTTGAAATCACCCGTCCCCGCGGATCCCGGTTGACCGCCGCAAAGGTATACAGCTGCTCCATATAGGCATCCACGCCGGGCAGCCTCTCCCGCAGCAGCTCGCCTGCCGCCGTCTCCGGCGATTCCTCAAGCCCGATAAACCTGCCAGGCAATGCCCATCTTCCCTGGTACGGTGACATCTCCCTTCGCGTCAGCATGATCTCTAGATGTTCATCCCAGACTCTGAGAATCAGCAGGTCTACTGCCACGTAGATCTGCATCTGATTGAGACGCTCCATCCTCATCATCCTTTCCGTACGATTTTCGGGCCCAAATAGCGGCAGATGCATCCCTGCCAGACACAGTCAACTATCCATATGCCTGCCCTGGCTGCGCTCAGGGCAGGCATATGGACACTTTTCTGCACAGACCCGCTGCACATCTGCTCTCCCCTGCTTCACCCATCTGATGCAAAAGCGGTACCCGACAAAGCCGGATGAAAGTTAACGCTCATCACTGCAATCCTCATGCCTGGTATCCTCAAAAGCCCCTGGCCTGAACAGAATTCACCCCAGGCATGATCTGTTTGTTTTCATGTCAGGTAAGACACACAGCCTTCTCAGCAGCCTCGTTTACCAGAAATAGCCTGACATCTCCAGTCCGGCTGTTTCAAGCCATGTTTCCCTGAACACGGCAAATGCCCGGTGAAGAGGTTCATCTGAATCGCAGCCTGCTGGGACATGAGCTGCCTGTATGGCATGAACAGTTGACTTCCTGGTAATCTGTCTGAGATGATCTGAACAGACATCCACAGCAGGCAGGATGAACCAGGTGCCCGAAATCTGAGTTTTCACCGGATTTTGAGGGGCTCATCCAGCAAACAGTCAGTTTGACCATGCCAATATTACTGCAGTATAC
>JAFSZW010000414.1 GCA_017458865.1 Clostridia bacterium | reverse complement strand
TGCATGACTGTACAGCAACACTGCGCAGATTACATCCAGAGCATGGGATCTCCGCCAGTCAGCTTCATCAGGGCTTCAACCAGGAAATAATCCCCGTAGGTAATGTTGGTTTCCCGGCCAGCACCATCATCATGATAGCTCGCCGTGCAGCGGGTCAGAAGGCCGCAGCAGTTGTCTGTAAAGTCACAGCAGGTGAGAAGACCATCCACCAGTTTGTATGCTGCCTGTTCATAGGCAGATGTGCCGGTCTGTCTGGCCAGTTCAATGAGACCGCAGGCGGCAACAGCACCGGCGATATTGTCAATCCGCTTCGGTTCCGGGGGCTGGCGGAAATCACAGTCTGTCAGGCCATCCGGGCGGATATTCTGGATGAAATAATCGGCGATCCGACGGGCTGCGCCCAGATAGGCCGGCGCCTCGCTGTTCATCCAGGCCAGGGTGAAGCCATAGAGACCCCAGGCCTGTCCACGGCTCCAGCTGGAGCCAAGCGCATATCCCTGGCCGGGATGTTCGGCTACCCGGGCACCAGTATCAGGATCCAGTTCGATAATGTGGCTGACGGATCCATCCGGCCTCAGGAATTCGCGCAGGGTCGTGTCGGCATGTATCCGGGCAACCTTTTCAAAGCGGGGATCACCGGTTTCCCTGGATGCCCAGAACAGCAGGGCAAGATTCATCATGCAGTCTATGATCGCATAGCCCCTGTGATCCGGATGATTCCAGGCGCGGATAAAGCCGACGGGATTGAAGCGGCCCATAAGCAGGCTGGCTGCATGGAGGGTGTCCTCCCTGGCCTGTTCATTGCCTGTCAGCTTGTAGTCTGCGCCGCAGGAAAGGAGGTACATAAACCCGACGTCGTGATTGAGATACTTGTACGTGCGGAATTCGTCGCAGAGCAGTGCCTCAACACGGCGTGCCTCCTCAAGGAACGCATCATCACCGGTCAGCGCGTGGAACTGCCACATAAGGCCCGGCCAGAAACCGCCGGTCCACCAGCTGTTGCCGTCAAAGGGAGACGTCACCCACTTCCCGTTTTCGCTCTTATAGGGAATAATGTTATCGCGTCTGGCCACCTCGGCGGTTCGCTTGAACTTGTCCGCCGCCTGGCGCAGTACTGTTTCATATTGAGCTGGCAATTCTGATTACCTCCTCTGTTTCATGTTCAGGCAAATACCGGCAGGCAGATTCCGTCCGGTCATCCGGCAGTGTGCTGCCTGGGAGATACGGCAGCACATCCTCCGTATCCGCAAAGACCGCACAGATAAGTGTCCACGTCCCGGGTTTCAGGCTGGCGTGCAGCGTGGGCAGAACTGTCCTCGGCCAGATCATGTTGGTATTGGGTTCCGGAAAGACGACGTCCCCGCCGGCATAGCCGGAAATCGCAAGAATGGCGCTGCTGCCATACTGACCATGTGCGTATGCACTGGTCGAATCTGCACCGGTTATGGTCTTTACGCGGTCGCAGGGCCTCGTGCCAGCCCAGTCGCGTCGCACGGCAAATGCGCCCTCCGCACATTCAATCTCATAATCCGTATGGATGATGTGCCGACGGATGTGCCATGCACCGCACGGGATGATCTCGGACTGGATCCGCACGCCCTCCATAGGCACCCAGACGAAGCGGACCCGGGACTGAGTCAGTTCAAAGGATTCACAGCCGCTGCGGGCATGCCAGAGATCCCGTCCTGTACGTTTTACAGCAAGCATGGAATCATATGCGCCCTTGACCAGCGTGGTGGCCTCCTTGATCACTGAGAACCCGAAGTGAGAGGAATACGCAAACTTCTCGTACTTCTCATCCTCATGCATATGCTCCCAGGCATGGTTTCCGGCCGTATAGGCGATTACCTGGCGGTTTCCCGGATCCCGTGTCAGGAGCATACGCACATGCTCATCAAGGAAAACGTCAGGTGGTGTGTAAGGCTTCTCCTCTGCCTGCCAGAACGGATGATCCTCCGGGAGTGCCAGTGCAAAGAATGCCTTCATGCCCCAGTAAGGCGAACCAGGCGCGTTGTATCCCTCCGCCACACAGAGATTGGGATAACCATACCCTACCGTCAATGCGCCGCCGCGGTCAAAGATCGGCATGCCCATCCAGTAGCGCATGTTCCTGAGCAGGAATCCCTTCATGACCCCGTAGTCCATCCCCTCACAGGTGACACCGGCGAACGCCATGGCAGCAAAGAATGACCCCTGGCAGAACCGGTAGGTCAGGCTCCGCCCGTAAGGCAGCGCACGACCTTCCCTGTCAAACCAGCAGGCAAAGCGCGGTGCAATCATCTGTGCACGCTCAATGAACCGCTGACAGCGTTCCGGCTCCTGTTCACGCATGGCGGCAGCATAGACCAGGCTGTAGTAGTGGAATCCCCAAATGGTGTAATAGTCCCGTTTCGTGGGCGCGTCAAAGTACCAGCCGTCTCCCACGTAATGGCTTTCCATCAGATCGAGATCCTCCTGCATCCGGGCCTCATCCACCGGACGTCCGACGCGCCTGAATCCGAGATTTACAAGAATCCGAAAGAAGCGCCAGTTATTCGTCGGCATGTCATAGAGGTTGATCTGATTCAGCCAGGCAAACAGGTTGTCCCTGGCCCGGGTCGGCAGCTCGTCGTAGAAGCGGTCCGGCACG
>JAFSZW010000413.1 GCA_017458865.1 Clostridia bacterium | reverse complement strand
CGCGCCGGAGCGCAAATGATGCCTCGCCGGCCTTCCTGCGCAGAATCTGACCCGCAGCAACGAATGGATATCCGGACGGATAGCGTCCTTTTTCAATCATCTCAGCCGTACGCCTGTCGCGCACAGACATCTGAGAGCGTTCAAGACCGTCCGGATTCACCAGCGGAAGCGCTTTGGAATCAAAGTCACGGACAGCCCCGGCGATACCGCTATCCTTATACAGACGCAGCATCACGCTGTCCACAAACGCGCCGTAATACTGCTCAAGCTGACCGCGCCGTCTTAGCATCTCCCGCATTTCAAGGAGCCACGGCCTGTGCAGATCAAATGCAGACCCCTCAGCCCGATTCATGGTGGACGCCGCATGCATCCTGTAGCGGTAGGTAACCGCGTGGCAGTATACGCAGCCATGCGACAAAAGGACCGCCTCAAGGTTAAACAGCGCATCCTCCGCAACCCGCACATGATCACTCAGATGGATGCCGGCATGATCAAGAAAGCCGCGCCTGTGCAGCTTATTGCACATGATATTAAGTATGCTGTCCCCTTCTATGAGGCGAAGGGCCATGGCCCGCTGCCGCTCAGGCCAGGGCAGCCGATACCAGCGCGTTTCCGGCCAGAACAGGACGGTTTCCTGGTGCTCTCCAAACGTCTCGTGTGCCCCGATGACCATATCAACAGATGGATCATCCGCCTTCTTTGCCAGTGTCCTGAGCGCATCTGCCGGCAATATGTCATCTGCATCCATGAAAAAGATCCACTCGCCCCGGGCCTCACTCAGTCCGAGGTTCCGTGCCCTGCCGACGCCCGCCCCGGGACCGGCAAGGATGCGAATCCTCGCATCATCTGCTGCAAATGACTGCATGATGGAAAGTGACCCATCCTTTGAGCCGTCGTCAATCAGCAGGAGCTCAAAATCCGTAAACGTCTGCCGCAGGACGGACTCAATGCACGCAGCCAGATAGGTCTCACCGTCCCTGCACGGCACAATGATGCTGACTTTGTTCATTTGCCGATCCGCCCTTCCACCAGTGCTGCCGCACCGGCATAATTGCCTGCCAGCCAGCGGCTGGCAAACAGGCGTCCTCTGATCTGCGTTGCAAAACCCTTATGCGTATTCAGGGTATACGCAATAAGCGGCATGGGGGATCTGAGGCGCCTCAGGAGCGTCTGCATGGTCGGATTTGCCCGGTATTCCTCCATGGCCGACAACACGTCCGCGGCAGATGGATCATATCGGATGCCCTTACAAATGAGCGTATCATAACAGAGCACCGGCAGGACCTGCCGGAGCTCATCCTCATGTCCGGTTTCCCTGGCATACTCCGTCAGGCGCACTGAAAGCTCCATCAGGCGGCGGGCCAGCTGAGGCTTTGGCCTGCCCATCAGGGAATCCCCGCGCTGCAGATAATAGATATATGCCTTTTCCATAGCAGTAATGCGCTTTGCGCGCATCATGCACATCCCCGAAAAGAGGGTATCCTCAGCAAAGATCTCTCTGTTCAGCGCAAAGCGGATATGGTTGTCCTCTATGAGGTCCCGCCGGTAAATCCGGCTCCAGGCCTCCTGACCGTGCACATACGGCATCCAGTAATGATAGAAATACCGGCTAAGCGGCATACTGCTGAAATCGAAACAGCCATCCCGAATTGGCAGGAAAGGCTGTAAAGCAGTTCCTGCTTCCACCTTGCAGTAATTGTACAGCACCATATCAGACCGGTCGCGTACTGCAGCGTTTACCGTATCCATGAGCCAGTTCGGTGCAGCCGTGTCATCTGAATCCAGGAAGGCAATGTATTCGCCCTTTGCCACATCCAGCCCGGCATTTCTTGCGGAGGACAGGCCGCCGTTTACCTTGTGCACAATGCGGATCCGGTCATCTCTTTTCTGGTAGTCCTCCATGATCCGGTTTGACCCATCCTCCGTCCCGTCGTCCACCAGGATCATCTCAAAATCCCTGAAGGATTGAGCAAGAAGGCTGTCAAGACATGCCGGCAGCCATTGCTCTACCTGATAAACGGGTACAATAACACTGACTCGGCACATCCTGCAGCCTTCCTTCCCTTTGGATCCTGATTATTCTGTTTTCGCCTCTGGCGCAGCTGACGCCTCATCCTCGGCCGGTGCATCATCGTCTGCCGGCTTATCTGCTGATGCGTCATCACCCGTCGGCTCTTCCGCCGGTGCGTCATCGCCCGCCGGCTTTTTCGCCAGTGCAGCATCCAGCTCGGCAGTTGCATTAGCCTCTTCCTCAGCCGCTTTCTGCGCCTTAATTTCCTCGGCTACCGCCTTCTCCTCCTCGAGCGTGGTTTCACCGGACAATACGCGAACCGCCGCCTGCAGCTGATTGTCCTGGTCATGCGGCAGGTTGTTGTAACCGTATTTCGTCACCACATCCTTGTTCAGCTCAATGTCAATGTCCGGCTCGAGACCAATCTCATGAATACACACGCCGCTGGGCGTATAATACCTGGCCATGGTAATTTTCATCCCGGTGCCATCCGTAAACTGCAGTTCTGCCTGGATGACGCCCTTGCCGAATGTCTTTGTGCCAACCAGGAATCCCGCGTTATAGTCGCGGATCGCGCCGGAGAGAATCTCGGACGCACTGGCAGAATACCCATTGACCAATACAGCCAGCGGGAATTCATAGTACTTGTCGTCGATCTCCATCGTCTCCTCATTCCCCTGCTTGTCGCGGGTTGAAACGACCACGCCCTCAGGGAGAATAAGGTCCGCAATGTCAACGGCAATATCCACAATGCCGCCGCCATTATTTCTGAGATCGATGATCACGCCTTTGACGCCGGCATCCGCGAACGTCTCAATGGCTTCCTTAAAGCCCTCTACAGCATCCCCGTAGAAATCATAAAGGATGATGTATCCGATGTTCTCGGGCAGAATCTCATACTCGACATAGTTGATCAGCACCTCGCGGCGGACAATATCAAAGTCTATGGTCTTGAGATCCCGCAGCACCGTAACCTTGACGCTCTCATTCGGCGCGCCGCGCATAACGGAGACAGCCTCATCCATGCCATAGGCATTATAGTACACATCGTCCACATAGACAATCTTGTCCCCTGCCTGGATGCCTGCCTCCTCAGCCGGACTGCCTTTAAACACGCGCGTGACGGTGATCAGCATGGAATCGGTATCCGCAAGCAGCTGGCAGCCAATGCCGCAGTACACCCCCTCTGTCTCCTCGGTGATCTTATCCATCTGCTCTTTTGTATAGTAGCAGCTGTAGATATCACCGATACCCGCCATAAGACCTGATGCAGCGCCGTCGAGCATCTTCTCCACATCAAGGTCCTCGTAGTAATACATTTCGCTGATCTGCATGAGCAGATCCAGTTTGGAATACTGCTGGAAACGCTCATATTCCTCGCGTGAAATTGTCACCGTATCCTCATCATTTGACCGGATGAACGGCAGCGTCGCTGCAGATGCGGTCACGGAAACCAGCAGCATCATCAAAAGCGCGAACGCAAATATCCTTTTCCTCAATATACTCCCTCCGATTCGTCCCTGCAGCTCTGCCTCAGGTTCTTAAAAAAACCGGCCATAGGCCGGTTTAAGTTCTATAGATCAGTACACCGGACGCGGTTTATCCTGCCCGCTCTTGCCAAGGAGCATCATCATCTTGAAAGTAACCGCGTCATCAAACTTCCGAAGATCCAGACCGGTCTGCCGCTGCACCTTGTCAAGCCGGTACACCAGCGTATTCCGGTGGATGTAAAGCTGTCTCGCCGTATCTGACAGGTTGAGGTCCTTTACAAAGAACATCTCAATCGTATGGAGCATCTCCTCATTGAAAAGACGCGCCGTCTTCCGGTTAAACAGAATGCTGTGATAACGGACACCCATTTCCCGCGGAATATCCATGAGGAACCGTTCAAGCACCAGACTGCGGTACATGTAAATGTGCTGGTCTGGCAGGAAGATCCGCCCAACCTCGACAGCCCTGCGGGACTCGCGATAGCTCTCGCCGATCTCCTGAATCGTCTTTTTCGGTTCTCCGATGCCAATCACGCATCCCTTCCCGTTTTCATCAAGAAGTGTCTGCTCAATGGCCTCAGCCAGCTGAATGAGTTCGTCGATATTCTCAACATTCTCCATGCTCTTCAGCATGACGACAGTATGACGGTCCATTTCAACCAGCAGATCGCTGCTGATCCTCGGAACAATGGAGTCGAGCATGCTGAACGCCGTCTCCTGTTCCGTCTGAAGGATCTGAATCGTCACAACCGTCCGTTCAAGGTTCATGTCAATCTGATGCTCGTGCGCCAATGCCTCAAGCTCAGAACCGGTCAGTTCCTCGCGGAGCACGCGGCGGTAAACATCATACCTGCTTTGGATCGGTGCCTCACCCCTGCCCATGTAGCGAATCATTTCACCGGCCAGCATGATGCAGTTATGCGCTTCAGCGCCGCGGTCAAAGATACACAGGATCAGTTCTGGTGTAATACCTATTTTCAGGAACGTCTTGTTGTCGTACGCAACAGACATTCCGGGATCTATAAACTCCGGCAGGTTAATCTTCTTGCCGTCCTCTTCAGAGGGAAGAAGAATGTTGCCCTCAACATCCAGCAGATAGATCTTCTGCGTAATGAGATGTGAGAAGGCCTGTTCTATCTGGTTCAGAAAACGCTTTTCCGGTACCATTTGCCTTCATCCTTTCTTCTCATAATTCGCATTTCAAATACGATGGGCTATTATACATGAATAGGCGGCAATAATCTACTGTTTTTACAAAAAATTTTTGAGGAATTGTTTTTTATATAAAAATATACTGGTAAAATCCAACAAAAAAAGGCCACACTCTCGTGCGGCCTCATTGACAAACTTAACGGTTGAGAATGGTAAGCTCGGTGTCCTTATCGAAGAAGTGGAGACGGCTGGTCTCGAAAGCAACCTTGATGGTGTCGCCGGTATGAGACTTGCTGCGCGGATCAACACGAGCAATGACGTTGCCTTCCTTGCCGGTGGTCTGCAGATAGAGGTAGGTTTCAGAGCCCATAAGCTCGACGACCTCAACATT
>JAFSZW010000412.1 GCA_017458865.1 Clostridia bacterium | reverse complement strand
TTCACCATGGACGCGTTCACCGTGTCACGGTGTCCGGTCGCCACAATAAGAATATCCGCCGCACGGGTGAATGATGCCAGATTCGGTGTCCTGGTATTGCAGACGGTTACCGTCGCATGCGCATTGATCAGCAGCATGGCCATGGGCCGCCCGACAATCCGGCTGCGTCCAACAATCACAGCATGCTTGCCGGCCGGATCTATGCCGTACTTCCTGAGGAGTACCATGATGCCGGCAGGCGTGCATGGCACCATGGACGGCAGGCCGATGGACAGTTTGCCCATATTGACCGGATGGAATCCGTCGACATCCTTATCCGGATCAATCGCCGCAATCACATCATCTGAACTGAGATGCGCAGGCAGCGGCAGCTGCACCAGGATGCCATGAACGGACTCATCGGCATTGAGCGCCTGCACTTTTGCCACCAGCTCTGCCTGCGTCGTCTCCGCAGGCAGCCGAACTGCCGTCGAACGGATATTCGCCCGTTCGCAGGCTTTTTCCTTGCTCCTTACATAGGTCTGGCTGGCCGGGTCATCCCCCACCAGAATCACTGCCAGATGCGGCTCAATACCGCGTTCACGCAGTCGAAGCGCCCTTTCCTGAGCCTGAAGGTTCATCTCGGCCGCAGTGGCCTTTCCATCAATCAGCTGTGCACTCATGGCTGACCTCCTGTCTTTCTTGTCTCCAACCGGAATCTGTCTGCGCCAAGCAGCGCGATCCCCACGGCATTGTCGCCGGACAGTTCCGGCTTTGCAAAGCGAATCCGCAGCATTTGCCGTTTCTTTATCCGCCGCTGCTCAACACCGGCACGAACAAGTGCCGAGCTCGCAACACCGCCGGCCAGCAGGACATCCGTTATGCCTGTCTCCTCGGCAGCTGCCTCAATCAAATGATAAATTGTTCGAATCAGCAGATCATATACCTCAGCTGCAATCTGCTCACGCGATACATCGCCCGACTCGATCATCCGGCAAAGCGCTGTTTCAGGGCCGGACAGCGAACAGTCAAGCCCCCTGAAAGAGCCGCCGATCAGATGTCTGGCCGGCGTACCGGCTGCCAGTGCTTCCATTGCCGGCCCGCAGGGGAACGGCAGTCCAAGCCGGACGCCGATCCTGTCGACCAGCTGTCCCGCATGCAGGTCAGCGCTCCCGCCGATGCACACTGTCTTTCCATCGCGGCATTCAAGGACCTCCGTTGTCCCGCCGGAAAGATGGAGCGCCAGAAAAGGGCGCTCAGTATCAATGTCCGTTTCATAGGAGGCCGCCCGCACATGCCCTTCCTGATGCGAAAAAGGATAAAAAGGCACGCGCAGCAGCATTGCTACCGTGCGTGCCTGACTTTCCCCTGCACGAAAGGCGGGCATATACGATGCCTCGACCGCCCTTGGACGCGTACTCGCACTGACCGCAGCAATCTGCACATCTGGCTGCTGCCGCATAACCGCAGCTATGCGTTCCGGCAGTGCCTGTACGTGCTGGAAAACCATTTCGGACTGCATCAGTCCGCGTTTTCCGTCCGGTACGCGAAGCAGCAGACGGTCTGATGCAAGAAGCGTTCCATCCACGCTGACCAAAGCAGCCGAGGTTGTATAGCAGCTGGTATCCAGACCCAGAACCGCATTCATTCCTGTTTTTCCTGCTTCCTGTAAATACTGCCCAGAACGCCGTTGACAAAGGCGCAGGAATCCTCACTGGAGAATTTTCTGGTCAGTTCCACTGCCTCGGTAATGGCAACCGGTCCAGGAATGCCTGTATGAATCACTTCAAATGCACCCAGGCGAAGAATCGCATGGTCAACTTTCGAAATTCTGTCCAGCGTCCAGCCGCGAAGGCAGGACGCAATCTCGGCATCCAGTTCAGCCGCATGATCAGCCACGCCGCCGACAACAATATCCAGATAACGCTTTGCATCATTATCCGGATGGAAATCTATGAGATCTACCAGGGTATCCGGCTCGCCACTTCCACCAAACAGCTGTTCAAACACCAGCTGCATAGCCGCCTCTCTGGTTTTTCGCGCGTTCAACGCAATCCCTCCACCTAATTCTTGTTTCGTTATGGCATCCCCGGCAGTTGCCCGTCTTCAGGCTCAGTCCGCCTCATCCTGCCACAGAATCAGTACCGTTCCTCATTCCTGTGGAAGAACAGGATGATCCGCCTGATAAAGGCAGTCTTGTTCTTCACACCGCCAATGAAAGCGCCAACCAGGCAGAAAATGCCGATCAGCAGCGCCCTGCCGATTCCAATCGTCAGGCAAAGCACCGCAAAAATGATGCCCAGCACTGCACCGAAAATCGTACAGGGAACCGTTCCCGGGGTAAACATCTGGCTCGTAAATGTCTTAAAATCCATCATCTCATCACTTGAACTTTCCGGATTTCATCCATCAATTCTCATCCGAATCAAAGCCCGAAAACAGCGGCGTTTCGTCCCGATTTTCGTCCTCTGCCTCATCCGGCGACGCCCCGTCATTATCATCAGGTACTTTACCGGACGTGTCATCAGACGGTTCAGCATCTGCCACGATTTCCGCCATTTCCTGATCCTCTGCCGGCGTCGCTTCCTGGTACTCCGTCTCTGCGTCATCCGGCTCACTCGCAGGCTCTGAATCCACCGGTCCATCCGATGGCACTGTCTCCGTCAGATCGGCCGTCTCATCTGCCTGAGCCGTCTCCAGGATATCCTCCTTTGTCTCATCCAGCAGGTCTTCCGCTTCCACATCCGGGATATCCGTCATCTCATCTGACACTGTCTCCGTCGGCATAGGCGCTGCGTATACGGCATCATCTGCCGGTTCAGCCTTTGGCAGTTGTCCCTGATCCCGCCACAGCAAGGATGCAGGAATCGCATAAGGAGACTTCCTGGATTCCTCCGTTGACGGCGTGGTGTTGTCCACATAAACCCGGACTTCCTGAACCATTACGCCGGAGCAGGATTCAATATACTTCTTGATCTGCTTCTGCAGCGCAGAGATGGCAAGCGGCATGCTGATATCGGACTGCAGGGAAATATGCAGATCCACGCATACAGACTCTTCATCGCTGTAGATAGACGAGGTAACCACTTTGACCTCGGCATGCTCATCCAGCACCTTCTGGACCAGCGTTTCAAGTGCTTTCACCGAAATGCGCACCATGCCATTCTCGTTGTTCTGAATGGCAAAATTGCTTGGGCGCTTCCGCCTGCCGGGCAACACGACACCAATCAGCAGGATGGCAAACAGGACCAGCACGGCTACAGCAGCAACCATGATAATCTGATATTTGATACTATGCGGGTCTATTGCTGACCATACGCCTGCAATCTGATCCACAGAAAGCCTGCCGCTCAGAATCATCACAATACCGGCAGCATTCAGCAGCGTACACAGTGCACAGACCAGGATAAGGATGCGGTCCAATACCGGATGTTTCATATCGCAGCCTCCCTTAAGTTTCGTCCGGTTCTCCATTCTGTTCGAATGAATCCGTTGCATCTCCGACCTCGTTCTCGTCTTCCTCGTAAGCATCCGGAGAGGATTCCTCACTGTACTCAACCTCGACAGCTTCCTCCGGCATGGACTGCTGCTCTTCCTCAGCCTCAAGCGTCATCGCGATCTTCTGGCTCTGCAGCATTTCCTTGTTTTCCTTCTCAAAGCTTACACCGATGACGTGGATATCCACCTTTTCAACATGCAGGCCCGTCATGGATTCAATGGACTTGCGCACATTCTCCTGCGCATTCCGACCGACCTTCTGGATCGGCATTCCATAATCCACGGTAACACTGATATCCACCTTGACTTTATCGCCGTCGACCTCAACCTTGACACCGCGCGGAATCTTGTTGCGGCCGATGATTCCTGTCATTGCCCCGGCTGATCCGGATATGCCGGATATGCCGTCCACCTCTGTTGTTGCAACGCTGACAATGGTCGAAACCACCTCATTCGCATAGGTGATCTGACCCTCGTCATGCATATTTTCATTATTTATATTATCAAGATACTCATTCATCTCGAACCGCCTCCAAACAGTGATGAAACAGTATAACAGATTTTCCCTTTTTTCACAATTCCCGTTTTGTTATTCTTTCAGGAACCTGCGTCCCTATTTCACGCAGCAAACCTTAAGGCATGCAGAACCGGCCTGGAATCTGCATTCGCCTTTCCACCAAACGCACAGAGCAGTCTATTTGGGGATCATGCCCATGCGTTCGACGCACCAGTTTTCTTGTACAACTGCCGGGCACCGGACTCCGTCGGTTCATTGTTCCGATTCTCCCGTTTTGGGGTGCAACAGCGTTCAGGCATCCCTTCTTTGATATCCTGATGCCGCGCATCCGGCCTGCGCTCAAGGACTGTCAGATAATAACACAATGGCATGGAAAGTTCAACCTTCCAGAAACAGGCAAAAACCATTCATTTCGCGCGCTCCATCACATTTACAGGACCACTGGCATCCCAGGTTCTGCTTCTCCGATTCTGCCTCAAAGATCCCTGATAAATCCGCGGATTCCCTGCTGCCAAAGCCGCCGGATATTTGGGTTGCATGCCAGAACCGGGACAGCCATTCTGCATAACCGTTCCTGAAACGATAGTCTCATGTGCGCAATTGCCGGTTCAGTCATTGCAGGCATGCAAACAGGCGCGAACCGTTATACTGGCCGCGCCTGTGTCTTTTATCGTTCTGATTGTCCTGGGATGATCCGAACGCACTCGGTTCCAGCCAGTGCGCGCTTGATCAGTGCTTCGCGTTCGAGCACACTTTCAGCCTGTTCAATCTGCTTTGGAATCGGATGCGTCGTCGGATGCCGCGGCGTGAAAATGGTGCAGCAGTCCTCAAACGGCAGTGAAGAGGTTTTGAACGTTCCGATCTGCTCAGCCCGCTCAATGATCTCACTCTTGTCCATTCCGATCAGCGGGCGGAACACCGGCATCTGAACCACCTGATCCGTGCATACCAGCGCATCCATTGTCTGGCTTGCCACCTGTCCGATGGATTCGCCGGTCACCAGGGCTCCCGCGCCCTCCTGCCGTGCGATCTGCTCGGCAATCCGCATCATGTAGCGTCTCATGATGAGGGTTGTATTGTTATCTGGGCATTTCGCGTGGATCTCCATCTGGATTTCCGTAAACGGCACAATATAGACCCGCATTGGACCGCAGTAGTCGCTGAGTTCGCGTGCCAGTTCCAGCACCTTTTCCCTCGCCCGCTCGCTGGTATATGGAGCGGAATGATAATGGACGCAGCAGATTTCAACACCGCGCTTGGCAATCATGTATCCTGCCACCGGACTGTCAATGCCACCGGAAAGGAGCAGGCATGCTTTGCCGTTCGTGCCCATGGGCATGCCGCCCTGGCCAGGATAGCGAAGCACACTCAGATACGCCTTTTCCCGGATCTCGATCATCATGATGTGTTCCGGATTATGCACATCCACCGTGAGCCCCTCAGTATGGTTCAGAATATATCCGCCGGCCTGGTACATGATTTCCGGAGAGCTGAGCGGATACCGCTTATCCGAACGCCGTGCCAGCACCTTGAACGTTCCGGTAAGGCCCGACATCATCTCTGCAGCTTTTACGCAGATCGCATCGAAGTCATCCTTGTCGACCTCCGCTGCCGGGCTCACGGAATGAATGCCGAATACCCTGGTCACCCGTTCAATGCACTCATCCATGTCGGTAAAATCCGCAACATATATGCGTCCTTCGCCCAACCAGACCTTGCCGTTAACCGGTGCCACCGCTTCTTTCACATGATCCAGCAGTTTCTTCATAAAGTATGGCCGGTTTGTCCCCTTGAGGAACACCTCACCATAACGAACCAAAAGCACATCCCGCATCTTACCGCCTCCTGAACTGTCTCAGCATTTTTGCCGCTTCAATCATGGCACCTGCGGCTGTATCCATCTCGTCCATCGTATTCATGGCGCCAATGCTGACACGGATGGTTCCATCCGCCGCATCGCTGCCAAGTCCCATGGCTTTCAGTGTCGCACTGACCTTCTGTTTGTGCGAACCGCAGGCAGAGCCTGTTGACACCAGGATTCCCTTTGCCTCAAGTGCATTGCGCATCACCTCACCGCGAACACCTTCGAAGCGGGCGCTGAGAATATGCGGCGCACTGACCTCTCTGTCAAGCGGATCAGGTCCGTTGAACGCGATGCCGTCCTCGGCTTTAAGCAGTCCTACCAGACGGCTCTTGAGCGCATAGACCGTATCCATCACGCACTCATCACTGCAACGTTCAACTGCCGTACCAAGGCCGCGGATACC
The DNA here is from genome assembly GCA_017458865.1 of Clostridia bacterium. Lineage (GTDB taxonomy): Bacteria > Bacillota > Clostridia > Christensenellales > Aristaeellaceae > Ventricola. Next base: position 1,626 of record JAFSZW010000412.1, on the reverse strand, counting down.
CGGGGAATTCAATGTGCCTGAACGGACGCCCGCTTCCTGTCCTCCACCGGTGATCTGCGGTACAAGCCGGATTTCCGGCGCTGCTGCAAGCGCACCAACGCCCTTGGGGCCATGGATCTTGTGCGCACTCAGGGCATACAGATCCACACCGGTTTCACGCATATTCATGGGGACCCGCATGAATCCCTGGACGCCATCCGAGAGCACCACAAGTCCGGGCCGAATCGCCTTTGCGCCTTTTGAAAGTTCTCCAATCGGCTGGATGGCGCCCGTTTCATTATTCACATGCATGCACAGCAGCATAACGGTCTTCTCATCCACCAGTTCAAGTGCAGCTGCGGTATCTATGCGGCCATCCCTGGCAATCGGCATCATCCTGACCGTATGTCCCTGACGCTGCACGCGTTTCAGTGTCTCAAGAACCGCCGGATGTTCCATCTGGCTGACCAGAAAGGTGCCTGGCTCATGCAGGGTTTCTGCAAATCCAAGAATGCCCAGATTATCGCTTTCAGAGCCGCCGCCCGTAAAGAACAGCTGTCCCCTTGGCAGACCGAGCTGTTTCAGAATCTGTCCTCTGGCCGCCTCCACATTCTTTTCTGCAAGCATAGCCGGCGCATATGCAGCAGAAACATTGTAGTAATCATCCCGCATGCACCGATCCATTTCAGCAATGACCGATTCAAACGGTCTCGTAGTTGCACTGTTGTCCAAATATATCATATACTGTTTCCGTCCCTGTTTTTCAGCATGAAAAAAGGCACGCTCTAACGTGCCATACCGTTAAGATTAACCCTGATAGACCCCCGGATCGACACACTGGCGGATCATTCCCACCATTTCCTCGCTTGGCTCGATAATGATCATGTGCTTTTTGCTGTCCTTCACATAATAGAAGTAGAAAAGATTCCCATCCCGGTTCAGAAACCAGTTCTTTTTCTCTACATCCTTCATGGAAAGGTAGCGCTGAAAGCTTTCATGTGCCACATGACCGCACGCCGTTACATTGCGCACATTCATGCTGCCTAGTTCCTGACGCTTTACCTGCCTGAAAACCTTGGCAAAATCCAGCGTCCCGTTGGTGAATGTATACTCGTATTCAACCTTCACACGATCCTTGTACATGAAGAGAAGCGCAACCACACCGCCCGATACAAGAAGCGTAAGCAGGTTCTGCACAGAGAACTGGAACGTCACCACCTGAATCATCAGGAACGCATATACACCGAATACGACGATCAGTATCCAGCATCCGATATACAACAGATTCTGAAGAACACTGGACCTGGGCGTCACAATATCCTCTTTGAAATGATCACCAAATCCATTCCCGAAATGCTCCATATGGGATTATCCTCCGTAGTTGTTTTCCCGGCTATTTTAGCACAGATGTCCATATGAGAACAAGCCTATTTTTTGCCGATTTCAGACACTGAAGCCACTGAACCAAACACCCCGGAATCATTGAAATAGCTGCTTTCCTTTGATAAAGGGTGATAGGTGTAAAAAAGACAGAGTAAGTTCCTAATAAAACCCCTCCACCCGAATTCCAGTCCACAATTGAATATACGGCAGCCTCAAAACTCATGTAGATAATGATAAGTGGCCGCCTACAACTCATTAATTCTT